>DSAU01000186.1 GCA_011046315.1 bacterium | reverse complement strand
GGTCAATGTGTGTTATAACGATGATTTTTCGTTTCCGACAGAGCGGCTTCTGAAACAGCTCAGCGGTCGCAGCAAGTTAATTGTGATCGTCAATCCGGCAAATCCGCTGGCAACTGTGATTGACGAGCGTGATTTACGGCGAATACTGGAAACTGCGAGAGATGCTTTCGTGCTGTTGGATGAAACTTACTACCATTTTATTAATAGATCTTATATCGATTGGCTGTCCGAATTTGACAATTTGATTATTGTCCAGACTTTTTCAAAAGCCTTCGGGTTGACTGGCTTGAGATTGGGTGTGAGTTTTTCAAATGTTGAAATCATAAAACTGCTAAAAAAAGTAAATTTACCGTTTGCGGTAAATTCGCTGGCAACGCTGGCAGCCGAAGCCGCGCTCGATGATACTGATTTTCTTTACACGGTGGTCGCCAATGTAAAAACTGAAACCGCTTTTCTGAAAGCCGGCCTCGAAAAACTGGGGATTGAGGTCCGGACTGGATTTACAAATTTTTTGATGATGAATTTTGGCAACAGCAGCCAGCAGGTTTATCAACAGCTTTTTGACCGGGGGATTTTGCTGCGAAATTTGAAGAAATATCCACTGTTGGCAGGTTATCTCAGAGCATCCATTGGCACCCGAGCCGATAATAAAAAATTTTTAGCAGCATTAAAGGAAATCGTGGGGAACAATGATTAAAGTTGATGCCATACTATTTGATATGGATGGTGTGTTGGTGGACGAGTCCCAGTCCTATCGCTACACCATCAAAAAAACCGCGGAATTCTTTATCGGCGATGAGATACAGTTTTTAGAAATCCAGCAGATGAAAAACCGCGGCGGTTTTAACAATGATTGGGATTGCACTCACGCCATCATCTCAGCCCACGGCAAAGATGTCTATCACTGGGAAGTTGTCGACAAATTTCAGGAATATTATCTGGGAAAAAATTTTGACGGTTTTATAAAAAATGAAACCTGGTTGTTGAAACACCAGGTGTTGGAAACTTTGTTTCAACAACATGCGTTGGGAATTGTCACCGGTAGACCGCGGAAAGAAGCCGAGTTTGTTTTGAGCCGTTTTGAAAAAGCGGATTATTTTGGAGCGTTGATTGCAATGGAAGACACGCCTCCCGGAAAGGGCAAGCCGGAGCCGGATGGCATTTTTGAGGCAATGAAAAAATTGCGCGCCAGGTCGGCGGTCTATCTTGGCGACACTGTTGACGATATAAGCGCCGCATTATCGGCAGAAATTATTCCCATCGGCGTTTTGACCGACAACGATCGCAGTGAAAAGCAGATCAATGTTTTGAAGAGCCACGGCGCACAGCAAGTGCTGAATGATGTCAATGAAATTGTTGAAATTTTGGACTGGTAATTTTAGTGAGCATTGCTGTCCAATAAGTCTGATTTATCTGGTCGTTGTAATGTTACTCTCTCAGTCTGAAATCTGTACCGCTTTTATTGCGGACTAAGAACATAGCTTCGCGAATTAATTAATGAAAAGCAAACACAGATTTCGTCGATTTCACAGATGATTTCACAGATAAAAATCGCTGTCATCTGCGAAAGCTGCGGTACTTTTTTTTCTGCCACAACTTTGAAATTCCGATACAATAAAAATTATTTGGGCAAAAACTCCATTGATTGAAAATTATATTGGCTTATTTGAAAAAAATGCGCACTTCAAAAACACATCGTAAAACCAGTGAAACCGACATCGAAGTCGAATTGGCAATCGACGGTCAGGGTAACTACCGTATCGAGACGGCTATCGGATTTTTTAACCACATGCTGGAATCGTTTGCCAAACATGGGTTGTTTGATCTGAGTCTGCGCGGCAAAGGTGATCTGCATGTTGACCAGCACCATCTGGTTGAAGATTGCGGGATTGTTCTGGGACAGGCGTTCAAAAAAGCGTTGGGCGACCGTAAAGGGATCAACCGCGCCGGCTATTTTGTTTATCCCATGGATGAAGCGCTGGCGGTAGTGGCGGTTGATATTGCAGGACGCCCTTATTTACAATATGAAGCGGAATTCAAGCGCAGGTTCTGCGGTGAATTGGACACTGATTTGGTGGAGGATTTTTTTCAGGGATTTGCCATTAATTTAGGAGCAAATGTAGTTGTGCGCATGCCGTTCGGCAGAAGTGATCACCACAAAATTGAGGCGATTTTTAAAGCATTCGCTAAAGCCATGAAAATGGCGTGCGCCCTCGAACCCAGATCATTGAAGCAGATTCCCAGCACAAAAGGGAGCATTGATGATAGCGATTATTGATTACCGCGCGGGTAATTTGAAATCCGTTAAAAAGGCATTCGATTTTCTGGGCGTTGACAGCAAAGTCGTTGCATCGCCTGATGAATTAATCGATGTTGATAAGTTGGTTCTCCCCGGTGTGGGCGCATTCGGCGCAGCGTTGGAAAAACTTCACCAGTTAAATTTTTTTCAATTTGTACAACAATGGATTCAACAAGATAAACCCTTTTTGGGTATTTGCCTCGGAATGCAACTGTTGATGGAGGGCAGCGCCGAATCCCCCGGAGCTCACGGATTGGGCTTTATTCAAGGAAAATGTCTGCGATTTGATCGCGGAAAAGTACCCCAGATCGGATGGAATCAGATTATAATCAAAGGTAAATCCAATCTGTTGCATGGCATTGAGGACAGAACTTATTTTTATTTTTTACACAGCTATTTTGTGCAGCCTGATGATGAAAGTTGTATTAGCGCAACTGCCGAATATGGGGTGAATTATCCGGCAATTTTGAAACAGGGCAATGTTTACGCGGTACAGTTTCATCCGGAAAAGAGCAGCGATGCCGGTTTGAAACTGTTGAAAAATTGGATTGAAAAATGTTAGCAATACGAATCATTCCTTGCCTGGATGTGGATAACGGCAGGGTGGTGAAAGGCGTTAAATTTCGGGAGATTCGCGACGCCGGCGATCCAGTGGAGCTGGCAGCCATGTATAATCGGCAGGGCGCTGACGAGCTGACTTTTCTGGATATTGGCGCTTCATATCAAAGCCGGGAAATTATGATTGATGTGGTGGAGCGCGTTTCCAGCGAGGTCTTCATTCCGTTGACTGTCGGCGGCGGAATTCGTGAAGTAAGTGATATGCGGCGAATTCTCAACGCCGGCGCGGATAAAGTAGCGCTTTGCACTGCTGCCATCAAAAACCCATCGTTGTTAGCCGAGGGCGCAGAAATATTTGGTTCGCAGTGTATCGTGCTGTCGATCGATGCCAAGCGCCATGGGGATAGTTGGCGCGCTTATATTAACGGCGGCAGAATTGATTCCGGTATCGACGCCATTGAATGGGCGCGGCAAGGCGAAAAATTGGGCGCCGGGGAAATTTTGCTCAATTCAATCGACATGGACGGCACAAAAAAAGGATACGATTTGGAGTTGAACCGAACGCTTTCAGAACAGGTTAATATTCCGGTTATTGCCTCGGGCGGCGCCGGTACGCTGGAACAAATGTATGACGCGATTCAAATGGGCAAAGCTGACGCGGTGCTTCTGGCGTCGTTGCTGCATTATGGCGAATTCACAGTGAAAGATATCAAAAACTATTTGAAAGCTAAAGGAGTCAGGATTAGATGATTATTCCTTCGATAGATTTAATGAACGGAAAAGCGGTACAGTTACGCCAGGGCAAAGAGAAAATACTCGAACGGGATAATCCGCTGGACATCGCCCGCTATTTTAATCGTTTTGGCGAGATCGCGCTGATCGATCTGGATGCGGCAATGAACCGGGGAAGGAATTCGGAATTAATCCGAGATATTTGCGGGATTACGGATTGTCG
Organism: bacterium; assembly: GCA_011046315.1. GTDB lineage: Bacteria > Zhuqueibacterota > Zhuqueibacteria > Thermofontimicrobiales > Thermofontimicrobiaceae > Kaytiofontadaptatus. The sequence goes on along the minus strand of DSAU01000186.1, from coordinate 13,752 downwards.
CGTCGGCGGAGGAATTCGAGATATTGAAAAAGCCAAAGAGATAATTTCTTTTGGAGCGACTAAAGTCATTATCGGGTCCAAAGCCTTTGAAGGCGATAAAATTAATCACGGGTTTTTGCAGGCGTTGTCTGACGCCGTGGGCAGGCAAAAAATCATGATTGCCATTGACGCCTATGAAGGCGAAATCGTTACCAAAGCCTGGACGCACAAAACCGGGTTGAATTTATTTCAGGTTGTCGATGAGCTGGATGAGTACGCTGCTGAATATTTATTCACCTGCGTCGAAAAAGAAGGCGGTCTGCGGGGAACGGATATAGAAAACGTTCAGCAATTAAGAAAAATTACCGACAACTCATTGACGCTTGCTGGCGGAATTTCGACCATTGACGAAATTCAGATTTTAGCTGCGCTGGGGATTCATGGTCAGCTTGGTATGGCGATTTACAGCGGTAAACTGAAGCTGGAAGACGCATTCATCGAATCGTTAAACTGGAAAACAGATTTAATTCCAACCGTAACTTGCGATACTGATGGTCAGGTGCTGATGGTGGCGAATTCCAATAAAGAATCCATTCGGAGGACGTTTGAAACCGGCAAGATGTGGTATTTCTCCAGGTCGCGGAACAGCCTCTGGATGAAGGGCGAAACCTCAGAAAATATACAACATTTTATTCAATTTCGGATTGACTGCGACGGCGACACATTGTTGGCAACGGTCAGGCAAAACGGCGTCGCCTGTCATCTGGGACGTTACTCCTGTTTTGCTGATAAAAAATTTTCATTAAATGACCTTTACCATGTCATCCGAGATCGCTTCGACAATCCAGTCGAGGGTTCTTACACAGCAACTCTGACCGCGGAAAAAGTGGGTGAAAAATTGATGGAAGAAGCCCGGGAAGTGATTGAGGCAAAATCCAGGGATGAAATTATCTGGGAAGCTGCCGACGTGCTCTATTTTCTTTCGGTCATGATGGTTAAAAATGAAGTCACTTTTGATGATCTTTTGAATGAGTTAAAAAGAAGGCGCTTTAAATGAAAATCATCCGATACGCTGAATTAAGCCAAGAATTTTTTAAGTACCAGGAAATTGAAGAAATTGATTCGGTAAAATCTATTATCGCGGATGTAAAATTGCTTGGCGATGATGCGGTCAGAAAATATACCAGGCAATTTGATAAATGTGAACTCGAATCGATCCGGGTCAGCAATAAAGAGATTCTCTCGGCAGCAAGACAGTTGAAGAGAGACGAAATGGAAGCGCTCAAAGCAACAGCGGATAACATTCGAAGGTTTGCTGAAAAACAAAAACAGCAATACGTTGATTTTGAAATAGAAATTGACCCCGGCGTTTTTACCGGGCAGAGAGTGATCCCCATAGAACGTGTCGGTGTCTACACACCAGGTGGGAGTTACCCACTGCCATCCTCAGTGCTGATGGGCGCAATTCCGGCGCAGGTTGCCGGCGTAAAAGAAATTGTGCTATGCTCTCCGCCAAGTTTTGGGGGAAGTATTCACCCGACGATTTTAGCTGCTGCGGTGATTTGTGACATTGAAGAAATTTATAAAATTGGTGGAGTGCAGTCAATCGCAGCCATGGCGTATGGCACCGAAACCATCAGACCGGTCGATAAAATTGTCGGTCCTGGTAACAAATATGTCACCGCAGCGAAAAAGGAGGTCTATGGAGCAGTGGGCATTGATTTTGTCGCCGGTCCCAGCGAGCTGTTTATTATCGCGGATCAGAGCGCTGATCCGGTTTATGTGGCAGCGGATTTGCTGGGCCAGGCAGAACACGATGTCAACGCCATTCCGGCGCTGGCGACCGATTCCCGCAAACTCGCATTGTCAGTAGAGGTGGAAATCGGCAAACAATTAAGCCGGCTAAAGACAGCGGACATCGCCCGCAGCGCGATTAAAAATAATGGATTGATCATTATCGTCGACTCGATTGAACAAGCCTGTGAGGTTGCCAACCGCCGCGCGCCGGAACATCTGGAATTGCAGTTAAGCAATGCTGATGACTTTGTTAATAAATTGACAAATTATGGCTCGCTGTTTATTGGCTCGTTGGCTGCGGAAGTTCTGGGGGATTATTCAAGCGGATTGAATCACACTCTGCCGACAAACACCACCGCCCGCTATGCCGGCGGTTTGAGTGTAAAAGATTTCTTAAAATTCCAAACCAGGCTTCGGGTGAATAAAAAAGGATTAAATTCCATCGGCCCGATAGCGAAAAAAATGGGCGAGATGGAGGGCCTGGATGGACATGCAAAGTCGGTGGAGCTGAGGTTGTTTCGGAAAAAATAAAATTTTAGTAACTTGTGGCAATAACATCTGCCTGAATAGATACAATTAAATCCTGTAAATTATTGTTATCCTGTAAATCCTGTCTAAAAAGAATACCTGAATAGTTACAAATTTTATTTCAAAGGCAACTTCGTTATCGCCCGTTTAACAACAGCGCTGATAAAAAATACAAACGCAAGCAGCAGGACAATAGCAGCACCGGAAGGCAGATTAAAGCTGTAAGACAGCCACAATCCCAACATGGTGAATATCACGGAGCTTAGTATCGAGAATAGCATCAATTTTTTCAAGCGGTTGGTGAACTGCCTGGCGATTACAGTGGGGATGGTCAACAAGGCGATCACCAGGATCACACCGACGACCCGAATCAACACGATGATACTCAATGCCACCAACAGCAACAGCAGCAGGTACAGCCCTTTTGCCGGAACTCCTACGATTGCAGAAAATTCTTCGTCAAAAGAAATCGCCTGTAACTCTTTAAACAGAACCAATACCGCGCTGATAATCACCAGGTCGAGAGCAAACATTATCCACAGATCGCTGGTGGTTACCGTGAGAATGGAGCCGAATAAATAACTGAACAGGTCTGGTGCATAGCCAGGCGTCAGCCCGATAAAAAGAATTCCCAGCGCCATGCCCACCGTCCAGATAATACCGATGGCGGAATCCTCGCTGATTTTGATTCGCCTGCCGATGATTCCGATTCCAAGGGCGGACAGCAGGCTGAAAGGAATCGCAGCAGCGATCGGGTTGATGCCCAAAAAATAACCCAGTCCGATGCCACCGAAAGCTGCGTGGGTGATGCCGCCGCTGATAAAAACAATGCGTTTAATGACCACAAAGGTACCAACGATTCCGCAGGCAACGCTTACCAGCAGCGCCGCAAACACAGCGTTTCGCATAAATTCATAGTGCCATAGTTCAATCATGGTGGTGATCTCCCAACAAACGATGAGGAACTTCGTGAACGGCAATTTCCATGGGACAGTGATACAGCTCGGAAATTTTATGAATGCCCTCCCTGGTTGATCCGTGATAGAAGAGCTTGCGATTGACGCAGGCAAGCTGGTCAATTTGAGAGGCGAGAACGCTCACATCGTGAGTGACCAATACAATCGCCAGCTCGTTGTTCAACTGATGCAATAGCTCAAAAAATTGTTTTTGCCATTGTGGATCGACGCTGGCAACCGGCTCATCCAGCAACAGAACTCGAGGTTGCATGGCTAACGCCCGGGCAATGAACACCCTCTGCCTTTGTCCGCCCGACAATTCGCCGATATCGCGGTCGCGCAACGATTCCATTCCCACTTTTTTAAGCGCTTCATACGCAATTTGATGATCTGATTTTGAAAAACGACGCCCCAGTTTATTCCGGCTCAATCGTCCCATAAGCGCCACCTCCATAACGCTTATCGGAAAACTGAAATCAAATACGAATAATTGAGGCATATACCCAATCAGATGGCGCATTTTTCTGGGTGATTGACCGAACACCCGGATCTCTCCCTGTGTCGGTTCGAGCAAGCCCAGGATCAATTTTAGCAGGGTGGTTTTTCCGCCGCCATTGGGACCGATAATGCCGAGAAAATCGGTTTGCCTGATGCTGAGTGAAATATCCTCCAGTACCGGGATAGCATTGTAGGAGAAGTGGACATTTTGCAGTCTAATGATAGTTTGAGTTTTCACCTTATTCCATTTCCTCGAAAAGAATATGGCTGATCTTTTTCATGGCGCCCAAATAATCTCTGTCAAGAGATGAAATAATCGCCAGTTTACCGTTGATTTGCCGGGAAATTATTTCAGCGCTTCGAGTGTCGAACTGGGGCGAAGCAATGATCAATCGAATGTTTTCTGCATGCGCCTGATCAATAAACCGCTTCAAGCCTTGTGCGGTCGGTTGTTTTCCCTCGACTTCAATCGGGATTTGTTCCAACCCGTACTCACTGGCAAAGTAGCCCCATTCCGGATGGTACACCATAAATTTCCGATTTTTTTTCCCGGTTAATTGGTGGCGTATTTCTTGATCTAATGCGTCCAATTGATTGATATAAGCAGTGCTGTTTTTTTGATACAACTCTTGATGATCAGGATCTAACTCGCTCAGCGCCTGGCTGATGTTTTTAACCATCCGGATCGCATTGCGCGGAGAAACCCAGATGTGGGGATCTAGGTTTCCATCATGATGATGTTTCTCGGACTGATGGGCATGGGATGACAGCGATTTTTGCAGGGGAATCCCTTCTGAAGCCTTCACCACAGTCATGTGACGATTCATTTCCCGCAGCTTGTCCAACCAGACCAGCTCAAACTCTATGGGAGCGCCCACCGCAACCAGCATATCAGCTTCGCTAACATCGACCATTTGTGACGGCAACGGTTCATAGGCATGGGGTGATGAGCCTGGCGGGACCATTACCATCACCGCTACGAGATCGCCGCCAACTTGTTCGACAAACTCTGCCAAGGGTAGAATTGTGACCACAACTTTTAACTGTTTCGGATCCTTTTTAGCGGGCGCACAATCCAGTTGAAATATGATGACAGCGAAAATGATCAATAATTTGAAAATAGCTGAAAATATTTTGTTCATATTTTAACACCAATTTTATAGTGATCTAAAGCGCTTTACATTTTTTTTCTCCGCAAACACGCCAAAGGTGCAAAGCTTTATTTGAATTAATATTGTTTTTTTTGTTTCTTATCGTACATCTATCGCAAATACCATTAGCGATTAGATGCAGTGTTTTCAATTGAAAACCAGCGGGACATTCGATCTCCGGCACTTCGATAAAGCACAGGCAATAAATATTGTTGCACGAGCTGCATTTGAAATGCAAATGATCGCTTCGATGATGCTCAAATGTTAAATCACATCCACCTGTGCCATGAGATGCAAATTTGACCACCCCTGAATCGTCAACCACCCGATGAATCAAACCATGCTTCTCAAAAGTTTCCAATGTACGGTAAACAGTGACCCTGTCAAATTGCCCTCGCAATCTGTCATTGATGTCAGCTTGAGACAGAGCATAATTGACATCAAAAAATAGCTGCAATACCTGTTTTCGAATGCGCGTCGGACGGATTTGATTGGTTTTCAACAATGAATCAATGCTAAACGATCTGCTGTTCATAAAAAAGTTTGGTTTGTTCGGTTTTGAGTTTTTGCAACACAGTTGCATTTTCTGTCCACTTTGATTTGATGAACAAACCCCTTAAAAGTTCCAAATTATTATGGAAAGTAATATCAATTGCAAAGGAAAAAATTGAGATGAGAGATGGGATTTTTTTGATGATTAATCAAGAAAAAATTTCATTACAGCTAAAATTCTAAAACAAAAAGTTAATTTTTCTATAATTGGTTGTTGGGTAGGGAGTGAATCACCTTTATGTGATTCACTTGCCATGCATAAACAGCCTGTCCAAGAACATTTTATTTTGTTATTTAATGTCATTGCGAGGCGTTTTTTGCCGAAGCAATCTTTAAGATAAGTCACTATAATTAAAGGGATTGCTTCGTCGCTGCGCTCCTCGCAATGACATGAATTTTTTAATTTCTTTTTTTATGAATTCATGGACAGCTTGTAAGGGTATTGCTCTTATCTTTTTAAAAAACAATTTAATGATAGTAGCAAAAATGAGCTCAATTTAAAAACTTAAGTTACAGATAAAAAACCGGCGGCACACCGCGTGGAAATAAGTTTTGAAAAATTTATTACATGGGTAAAAAACAATTCAACCGATTACAAAGCTATTAAAAAACTGTATTAAAACTAATGAAGCGGTTATGAGACTTTATCCAGATTTCATCAAACCATCCGCCAATTAGTCCGATAGTGGAAAAGTGTAACACTAAATTGAGCAAACGCTCCAGCGATTTCAAAATGTTGTCAAATGCTTATCCAGTGAACGATTAAAAAGCGAGCATTTTAAATTTACTGCAAAATTAAATTTCAACCTATTGCTCGATATCCGATTCGGTGAAATGGGTTCACAATGCTGGAAGCGACATTCATCAGATGTGACGCGATGCGTTTTAAGTAGCGCATATACAAGGCGAGCGCTACGGCATCGGTCACTTTCAGATTTAAATCAGAATTTTTCAGTAAAGTCATGTTAAAATTTTCACATGTCTTCTTAACCGTCCACAATTCATCCAATAATTGTTTGGCTAAATCAGTATTCGCTTCTTTCAACACTTTGATTAAAACGTCAAAATTGTTGGAGATTGTATCTTCCATCTGTTTCATTTCTTTTTCCCATTGATCGAAAAACAATTTCCCTGGATGGTTTTGGGCAAGCTCGACAATGTTCTTACAATAATCGCCGATGCGTTCAATGTCAACTACGATATTGATGAGCGTCAATCCGATATTGAGATCGCTGACGTCATTAACTGCCAGATGGGTGAGCACCTTTTTCCTTACCTCGCGTTCAAATTTATTGATCTGGATATCTTTTGCCTCAATATCCAGCGGGATATCTGCCGTATCGCTTTCCCGTAAAGATTTTACTGATTCGGTGAACATCTCCCAATCATTTTTCAACATTTCGATACAATCCTCTATCGATTGTTCGATTAAACCCTTGCGGCGAAAAATTTGCTGTATTTCTTTTAACATGACGTTACCTCAAAAAAGTTAATACCAGAAACGGAAACAGGAAGAAAAAAATGACAATGTAGAGAATTGGGTAAATTTTGCTTTTCAAAGAAAGTTTTGCTAACCCCTTTGCCAAGCCAATTGGTATGAAACGAAACGGAAAAATAATTACCGTACCGAAAAGATTAAAGCAAAGATGGGCAAATGCCACTGTTATCGCGGCGATATTACCTGTTGCCAGTGATGCCAACATTGCGGTTACGGTTGTCCCGATGTTCGCTCCCAATGTATAGGGGAATATCTGTTCAATCGTCAATATTCCGGCGCCAACCAGAGGAACCACCAATGAAGTGGTGATAGAGCTGCTTTGGACTAATGTGGTAATAATTATACCAAACAGCAGGCTGATTAAGGCATTTCGGAAAATGATTTTGTCAAAAAATTTCTCTGCCTTTCCCATAATCAACGATTTCAGCACCTTAACCAGGAAGCGCAAAGTGGCGAATAGCAGCGCCAATGATATAATTAGCAAGATGATACCTGAGCTGGTGAGACTGGTTAGCAATTTAATTGCCGGCGCGGTGATCACGCCGATCGGGCTGATAGCTGTCATCCCACCGATGTGTTGAAAAGTATCGGCAAGAAAATGAGCACTAATCCCCAGAATATCTGTATAATATTGAATCGGAAAAAGGATCAAAACCGTGATGAAATTAAAAAAATCATGAACGATAGAAGCCGAGAAGGCGCGTTCAAATTCGTCGCTAATAGAGATATGTCCGACCGATACCAGTGTATTGGTAATCGATGTGCCGATATTGGCGCCCATGATGATCGGTATTGCATTGGCGATGGTCAGTGCGTCGCATCCGACCAGTCCTACAACAATTGATGTGGTTGTAGACGAACTTTGGATAATGCTGGTGGCTAAAATGCCGATTACTAATCCGACAAGAGGATTTGTGGTGGTGGCGATAAGTTGGTTGGCAAATTCTTTCCCAAACAATTTAAAAGCCGCCCCCATCAAGGTAATGCTGAGCATAAAGATGTATAATAGTAAACACAACAGCAAAAGATTTAAAAGCGTCTTTCCGATGTTGTAAAGCTTCCCTCTCCGGGGTCGCTTGAGATATTGGGCAAACCGACTTGCTTTTTTATTTATAGGTGGTAGAAGGTCGTTCGTTTCTTGCATCTTATCTCCAGCGCTGCATTTTTTTCAATTATTTTGAATGAATAATTGGTGTAGCAATGGTATCATCACAAATATTTGGATACACGAGTAAAGTTTCATTTTCATTAAAGTTGAAAAATTTAAAAATCCTATGTTACAAACATGTTACGTCATGCAGAAAAATAAAAAAAATACCGGAAGTTTTTAGAGCAACTTCCGGCATGTGCAGAGTAAGAGAACAAGAGAGTAATAAGGGTTTATTCTTACTTGAGCAGCATCAATTTTTTATTCATTACTATTGACCCTGCCTCCAACCGATAGACATACATTCCGGTTGGCAAATTTTTAGCATTCCATTGGACACGATGAGTTCCAGCAGTTAGGTTGTCGTTCAGCAGGGTAGCGACCATTTCGCCCATGATATTATAAACCGATAAAGTCACTTTGCTATTAACAGGCAAGCTGAATTCAATCATGGTCCAAGGATTGAAAGGATTGGGATAATTTTGTTCCAGTGAAAAGTTGTGCGGAATGTTGGTCGCTTTGTCGAATTCACGAACACTAGTGCCGCTGCCGAGAATACCATAGTGATCCAGAGCAGTCCAGCCTTTCAGCCAGTTGGTGGCGCCGAATGCACCTTTGTACGGTGCACATTCAAAAAAGTCATCATCTTCGGGCAGATCAGCAATATCCTGATACGCTTTCCCATGTGCTGCTGGTCTGGGATCAAGCCCTTTTGAATTGAAACTGCGGCTGATTCCGGCTAACCTAAAATCATCCAACAAATCATTTTTGGTTGCTGGATCACTGAAATAATTTGCCGTGTAATCAGCATTGGTGATCGACGTCCAATCAGTTCCGGCTGAAATGTCAAACCAAATATTGTTTGTAAAAACAAGTTCGCCAGCCATCAACCGGTCATACGAATCCGGAGAAGTTGTATTGTCTATCTGAATCGCCTTGCCGTTGAAATCACCGAAAATACTGTTTTTATATTCACCAGCCCAGTTCTCACGAAGTCTGAAAATGTAATTGGCTTCGTGTCCGTCCTTTCCGGCGCCCAGATAAGTGGCGTTATATATTATCGGATAAGCATTCGGCTCACCGCCAATGTTATTTTTATGGCAACCGTCATGTTCACCGATTCGCGTATCATCTTTATCGCCGTTCGCATCCTGAATGACAAAGACATATTGTAACTTGGATCGATTTCCCTCATCGAAGTCAATGGCATCATCCTGGCTAAACGCCGCCACTAAATGGTCGCAGCGGACATTGCCGCCCCACCATTCGAACGCGTCATCTTTATTGGCGTACACTTCGACAAAAGATATCACAGTACCTTTTCCGACTCCAGCCATACTTAATCCATTAATCTCTTTACCAGCGCCAATCTGAGTACCGCCATGTCGAATCGAAACATAGCGCAGCACACCAGAGCAATCATTATCATCCGGTCCGCCATAAAGCGTGAGCGGATTGGGATCAATGCCTTCAAAATAGGCTTCGCCACCCGGTGCATTGGTTCGTGCATTACCGAGTAGTACCACACCGCCCCATTGCCCGACCGCTTTGGAGTCCATATCAAAGGGATTTGTCGGATCGTCAGCTTCGGCAGTAAAAATGATCGGCTCTTCAGCCGTGCCTTCAGCGTAAATTTTTGCACCACGGGATACGAACAGAGCTTTGGCGTTGCTTTCCTGACCCGCAGCTCCCTTAATTACGGTTCCGGCTTCAATAAACAATGTGGCACCTGGTTCTACAAAGACCAACTTATCCAGAATGTAAACATTGTTCGATGTCCAATATTCATTGGTGGCGATGTTACGATTGATTCTGATTTCGGCAGCGATGACACTCGAACCTATGAAAGCCATCAGAACCAATGTCATGATAATTATAAATTTTTTCATCCAATTTACTCCTTAAATTGTGAAAGTTAATTATACCTGTTACGTGTAAAAATCTCATCAAAGACCATCATTGCGAGTGGAGCCAAGTAACATCATAACTTTTTATGAATTAAGATATTGCTTCGTCAACCTGCTGTTCGCAGGATTTCTCGCAATGACAGGCAAAATGCTGAAAAATACTAACATAACCGGTATAGTTGCTATGTGTTGTTATTTAAATACTTAATCGCCTGGCTTGCTCCCAAAGCTGATAATGAGTGTTGTAGTCATACGAAAACTACAATTCATACTTCAACTCAATGGAGTAAGTCCGGCCCATCGTGTATTTAGTGAAATTATAGACTGTTCCCTTGAACTTCTGTATCTTTTCCATTTCAGAGTCCAAAAGATTTTTTGCAGTAAACTTAACACCGAGATGGTTGATGAACTTGTACGAAATTGAGAAATTTAACAAGTGGAAAGGTAGTTCATAAACATCTGGCGCACCGCCTTCAGTTACAAAGGATAGCCTTTCACCAAACACATTATAGTAAAGCGTCGACGCAATTCTTTTGTTCGGATTATCATAATTAAAATTAATGTTAAAGATATAGGGAGATTGACTGGCAAGGGAGCGGCTCGATTTGCGATATGGATTCTGAATTCGAATTTCCGCCAATTCTTCTTTGGCAATATCAATATCTGAGTAAACCAGTGTCAGATTGCTGCCCAGCGAAAAATTACTGAACAATTCATTGATAACATCCAATCGTTTTCTGGCTTCCAATTCTACACCCATTACAGTTGCTCTGTCAACGTTGTCCCACGTGATTATGCGTTCTGCCTCGGTTAAAATTCGCTGTTCAATGGGATTTTTAAATAATTTATAAAAAGCGCTGATTGCGTAAATTTCGCCGGGTCTGGAAAACCATTCCCAGCGTAAGTCAATGTTATCGATCATCGTCTGTTTCAAATTGGGATTGCCTTTGTATTCATAACTATTAAAGAATTCATAAGACTTATATGGAACGGCTTCGCGGAAAGTTGGTCGCGCCAATGTTTTACCGTAAACCAATCTAAAATTCATGTCCTGACGAAGCGAGTAAATCAGGTTTGCTGATGGCAATAGATCGCTTTGCTTAATTTCAAAGTAATTCTCGCGAGGATCATTGGACTGGGTTACTACATTCATGTTTGTTGATTCGAATCGAGCGCCCCCGACAAACCGTAGCCTGGCTGATAGCGGGAGGTCAAGCATTGCGTATCCCGCAGAGATATCCTCTGATCCGTTATATAACGCCACCCAATCGATGGGCTCCTGAATATATAATCCGAAATCATAGCGCGTATATCGTTGCCCCTGCCATTCATAAGAAAGCGAATCCACAATTCCGATGTTTTGGTTCGAGAAAAACTGATCGACATCACCGTTAAAATTATAAGATGTCGCTGTGTCATAAATGAATTTTCGTTGGGTAAAATTCCGTCCTTTATTCGCTGTCAATCCGCCAAACTTAAATGACGCCAGTTTTCCTCCCCACTGTGAAAATGGTATAATAACATCCAACGAGAACTCGTTTCGATCTTCGTCGAGATATCGGAAATACCGGGTTGGCACATGTCCTAGCTTCATGTTGTAATAACCGAGGTCCTCATCGTAGGAGTTTGTAAAAAACCTGATGTCTGGTTCGTCTTGAGTTGACTTCCCGAATGAATATTTCCATGAAATACGGCTCATTCGCAAAAAATCAAATTGGTGATCGCCGCTTACCTGCATTGAGGACATGGTGCGTTCGTTGTAACTGAGTACTGTTGTCTGGTAATTGGCGTCTCCGGATTCATAGGGAAATTTTCCATCCAGCAAGCGCGCCATGCTTTCGCCGTTTCGATTGTATAATACATTGAACATCAGTTTATTGGTCGGATTTAACTTGTAGGCTGCGTTGAATAAACCGCCCCATAAAACCTCTTCGGAGCTTTTTTGGTCTTTCAAATCGTAATCAACGATCAGTGCTTGAACAGAATCGACATGTCCACCAATCAAATATGCCGCACTATGTCCATCGTCGTAATTAGTGAAGTTGCGACTGTAAGAAAAGCTTCCTATGAAGCCCAGCGGTCGCCCCAGAAATGTAACCTGATTTCCGGCTGAAAAATGGTAACTTTGATTCAGTGGGAAGGTTGTTGCAACTGGGCGCATCACATTGGAAAAACTTTTTGTGTATTGATCTAACAGCAGTGCTTTATCCTGATCTTGTCCGGCCTCACTTGATATGGGAATGTGGGTTCCCATTGGCGGCATTGTCGAGGGAATATTCCGGGTACCGTCATCCATTCCCAGCCAATCCAATTTTCCGCCGGAATACAGGATCGCGCCGTTATTTTTTAAGTTAGTCTGTGGATTAAATGAACTGGAAATCGACAGACTCATTGTCAGAACTTCTGGAAAATCTTTAGTTCGGATGTCAATGGCGCCGCCGGAAAAATTGCCGGGTCGATCCGGAGTAAAACTTTTTGCAGTAACGATGTTATCCAATAAATTGGTCGGAATAATATCAACCGAAGCCGCGCGTTTATAGGGATTAGTGCTCGGAATTTCAGCCCCATTGAGCTGGGTGCTGGTGTAGCGATCACCCAATCCGCGAATGTAGATGTATTTTCCATCAACCACAGAGGCGCCAGTGATCTGTTTCATGGCGTCGGCTGCATCACCGCTGCCAACCTGGGATATCGCTTCTGCACTGATGGCATCACTGACTGCAATTGATCTTTGCCGATCTTTCAGTAAAGCCGCTTCAGTATTTCGAATGGCTTTTGCCGTTACAATTACACCTTCGGTTTCTATTATTTCAGGTTTTTGGGATGTGTTGATTACTGTCACCTTGCCCGCATTGACAATTACATCGGTTATTATGATTTTGCTATAACCCATCATTGTTATAACCAGGGTGTAACTTCCGGGTGGAATCGCCGGGATAAAATAATTACCATCAAGGTCTGATGCTGCCCCCAGCATTGTGTTTTGCAACACAACATTGGCGCCGATTAATGGTTCACCATTTTCCGCATCAACAATTTTTCCGGAAATTTTTCCTTTTAATGATTGTGCTTGAATTGTATTAAGGTTAAGCAAAGCAAGCAAAACCATCAAATAGATAATGGCTTTGAAATTCAGTATAAAGTTTTTCAGGTTTTGGAAAGTAAAAAATTGTCTCATGGTTTAACCTCTCTTGTTTTTTTCTCTTGTTCACATTTTAAATATTTTTTTATTACAACGCCCAAATATGACGGAAATATGTTACAGGTGCATTACAACGAAATGATATTTTAATTAAATTTTCTCGTGACAAATACCTGAAATATTTCGAGTATAAAAATACATTTTAATGTTACAGCCACATGGCATTGGAATGTCAATCCGATTAATTTTTTCAGTTTCAGTATTCCTCGAAAAAATCCATTGAATCGACGCTTCACTTGATCGCGATAACTTTTTGCTTGCATATTGTTTAATATTGTTATATTTTAGATAAAAAATATTGAGCGAATAAAATCATTTTGTCGAACGACCAGTTTCACGGTAACCGATCACGGGGTTATTAAGAAGCCGTTAAAACGGCTTTGGATATGTTTCGTTAATGCTGTAACCACCATAATGAATCATGGTGTTAGTTCAAAGAGGCATTGAAACAACACCACAATTTATTGTGGTGAAATAATCATCTCAAAACAGTTCTTTTAACCGCTTCAGCGGTTTATATTCACTCACCCTGTGATC
>DSAU01000530.1 GCA_011046315.1 bacterium | reverse complement strand
CATTATTAGTTAAGAGTGCTGAACTATTACAAATATTTAAATATCTTCTCTTGCATCCGCATTTGCGATCATTAATTTATGAAAAAGCCCCACCTATTTCGGGTGAGGCTCTGATTATAGATACATTTTTAATCGATGAAGTTAACGAATTGTTCCCACATATTGAGTCGTAAGTTGCCGTTTGCGAACCTCAGGATTTGAATAATCAGGTAGCAACATAGGCCCAATCTTATCTTTTATTTGGGCTTGCTTTATTTCTTTATTAAATTTTTTAACATGATCCAGGGAAAGTTTTCCTGTTCCGCTGACCCCCTTTGCATGTTCGGCAGCGTTGACGCCGGCGATTCTACCGAAAACAGTGACGTCCAACAGAGAATTTCCCATTAATCGATTTTCACCATGGACACCGCCGAGCACTTCACCAGCAACGTATAATCCGGGCACTTTGGTTTCACATTTACTGTTGGCTTCCAGTCCCCCATTTTGATAGTGCAAGGTCGGATAAATGAGCATTGGTTCTTTGGTAATATCAATGCCGTAGCGTTTGAACAAAATATATTTGCCCGGAAATTCCTTGCGTACTGTGCCTTCTCCACTGAGACTGTCAATCATCGGTGAATCCAGCCAGACACCAAACTTGCCGGTTGGAGTGGGAACGCCATTTCCCCTTTCGGCGGAACACTCGCGAATAATGGCTGAAGCTTCCACATCGCGGGGTTCGCGTTCAAAAACAAATTGTTCACCATGGATATTGACAATGTTGGCGCCGGCGCCGCGAACTTTTTCTGTGATGAGCAATCCTTCAGCCTGCTCCGGGAAAACAGCTCCGGTGGGATGGTATTGGACCGTATGCAAAAAGTTAACCGGCACTCCGGCGCGATAGGCAATCACCAGTCCGTCTCCGGTGGCGCCGTAATGGTTGGTGGTCATAAAAGACTGAATGTGCAGCCGACCGGTTCCGCCGGTTGCGATTACCACCGATTTCGCTTTAACTACAAAGTATTCCTCGGTTTCCATGTTGTAAAGCACGGCTCCGGCGCACTCTCCTTTATCATTTAAAATCAGATCGACTGCTGGTGCAAATTCCAGCACCGTAATATCACCGGGATAATTGTTCACCTCATCTCTGATGGTGCGCATAATTTCTGCGCCGGTAATGTCTCCGGCGTAGTGCATGCGCTTGCGTGAAGTTCCGCCGCCGTGCATGGTTTTCATTTTGCCATCGGGATATTTGCTGAAAATCATTCCCAGGCTTTCCAACCATTTTAAGACTTTCGGCGCCTCGGTAACCAGCGTATAAACCAGTTCCGGATCATTTACAAAATGGCCGCCGCCCATAACATCAAGATAATGATTATAGGGAGAATCCTTCCATATTTTATCCGCCCCCTGGATTCCTCCCTCAGCCATCATGGTGTTGGCGTCACCATTACGCAATTTAGTGGCGATAATGACTTTTGCGCCATTTTCCCTGGCAAGCAGTGCGGCTGAATTCCCGGCGCCGCCGCCGCCGATTACCAGCACGTCAGTCTCCATAGCAATGGTATTCAGATCGATTTTATCCGGATCGATCCGGCTTTTGGTTTCCAAAATATCGACATACTCAGCAGTGATTTTGTATCCTTTGTTAGGCCCGACCTTTATTTTTCGCTGAGTGCCCTCGATAAAATCGGGGTGAAATTTTCTCAGTATTTCCTGTCTTTCCGCAACCGGAATCCCGGGGAACTCTTCTCCGCGTTTTTTCTTTTCAACACGAGCCGGGCGAGTTTCTTCAACTTTTTTTATCAGATTTTGTAATTCTGGTGTATATGGCATTCTGACACCTCACCTTTTATAGATAATTATTATTTCTGTTGAAAGGATTTAACTTGTTGATTACAGGTGACTTTTATCTTCGGGTTCCCACATTTCATCAGCATTGTCCGGTTCTAGCTGACGTTTTGTGTAAAGGTCCATTAATTGACTTTTATCAGCTTTCATTAATTCTTTTAACATTGATTCATAGCGCCCTTGTTCAACCTGTTTGACTCGCTCTGCAAGATGATCAGCCTGGGGCAAAATATGTCTGCCGTACAATCGTCGGGCGAGAATTGCAATATTATATTGAACCTCTTCGGCCGGGCAACGGGCAGCGCACAAGCCGCACATCACACAATCAAACGATAATTCAGCCGCCTGTTGAATATTACCCGACATTGCCGCTGCGACATAGTCCATGACTTTTATATCCATTGGACAGGATAATGTGCAGTTATTACACCCCATACATTTGAATATCTCAGGATAATATTTTACAATCGTCTCAGCGGTCGGTTCTAATTCCTCAATATTATAGACTGCTTTATTTGCAGGGAAAAAGGGAATTTGGGTGATATACATATTCGGCTCAACTACAGTTTGGCATGCCAGGCCATAATACAATTTATAATCGTTTGCAAAACGGTAAACAGTGCCACACGCGCCACAAATGCCGCCGCGACAGCCACACCCTCTGATAAGTTGAAAACCAGCATATTCGGTGGCTTTCTGAATCGTGAGTGTATCAGGCACATCATAGCGCTTTCCCATCAGGAAAATTGGGATTAAATTGGCTTTAGGTTCATTTATTTTTTCTTGTTTAGCTTGTGTTTTACTCATTGAGTGACCTCCTGTTCAGGATATCATCGATTTCGATTCAACCATTAATTTACCAGGTAACAAAAATGCCGATAATTACGCCCAAAATTAACGCAACAATGACCATAAAATAGTTATCCATCAACTTCAATTTCTTCGATTGGGGTATCACTTCCACTACCCGCTCTTCCACGATATAATCTTTAATCCCGGTGTCCACCTGAGGACAGGATAGCACACAGGCGAAACACTGTTCACAGTCATCAGCCACCAGTGCTTCGAGTGCAAACGAAGTTCGTTGTACTGTCCGAGCGCGGCGGTCGGGTTCTCTTCGCAGCACAGGACAAGAATCGACACAATTTCCGCAAGCAATGCACGCCCTGTCTCCATCAATCATTTCACCGCCGGGGAGATAGAGTCGATGATAGGGTTCGATCCCATTCGACAATAAGCGGCAGCGGGCAACCGGCGCTTCTTTGATATCTAAAATCGAATTGAGCACATTTATTGTTTGCGGGCTTAAATTTTCTTCCTTTTTGGTAATGTACGCCACAGTTTTCTCCTTAACCAAATTTAAGCTAATGTTGATGTTAGCTCAAGCTACTAAATTTTATCGCTGAACCAAATTAAAATATTTATTTTCATCATATAAGGGATGACATTTGACACAATTTTCCTGACCCTTGCCACCTTCGCAATCTGCAAGAAAAATTTCAAACTTACCATGAAGTTTTCCGTGATGGCATTTAAAGCAAACTTCTTTTGCCGGAAAAGTCATGTCTTCTCCCGGATGAGAGTTAGGACGCGCCTGTTCGTGGCAACCGTTGCAATCGATCGGATTGCGGGCTGTATAATTTACCGTTTTGTCAATATAGGGTTTGCCAAATTCGTCCAATTTTGTCTGAATGTGGCAAATCTCACAATTACCCAGCCGGATTTTTTCCAGCAATTCAAATTCTTCACTTTCTTCTGCCGTCAACTGGTCCGCCAATCGCAATGCTTTCCAGCGCGCTTCGTCTTCAGGTTGAAATGTGCTGAATCGATAATGAGTTTGATGATCGAATCGCAATCCCAGGTGTTGTACCTGGAAAGGTAAGTTGGGTTCATCGACTTCTTCCAATTCCAGAATTTGAGGATGGCACGCCAAACATTTTTCAGTAGGATATGTATCCTTTGAAGATACCCGGTCCAACATCTCAAGATTTGCCAGGCGCTGGGAAAATTTCGGCGTTTTTCGAATACTTCTAACTGCTTGAATTTCAAGCGCCTTATCAGTATGGCATGACAAACAGGAAGCGCCACCCTTTTCGACCTCTGCATGGGCTGGTATTCTCAAATCGATTGAATAAAATTTTCCTCGATTTTGATGGCATTTCTGACAGAAAGAAGAAGTCTGGTTAACCATGACCATAGCGGCAAATCCAAATATTCCTCCGACTGCCCCCAATATCAGAATGATCGGAATGTGATATTTAATTACAAAAGTTTTTATCGTTTGAAATAGTTGTTTTCGATCAATTTTCATCGGTAAATACCACTCCTCATCTGGGTTAATCACTGGAATGACAAAATCGGTTTAAGCTTTATAAAGCCTGACTTTGGTATCATTCCATCCCTGGCCCTTTCCGGATTTATCGATTGCAACCGGAATAATGAAATACGGATGGGTACCGTTGCCCTGCTTTTCCCACCAGAGGAAATTTGTGTCCGGATCTTCGCTCTTGAATCGCTTTGATCGGGCAACGTTACCGTATTCCCAATGTCCCAATCCTTCGGAAATGGCGACAACCTGAGGCTGAATGCCCTCGGTCAAATGCGCCTTTAAGATCATTTTTCCGATCTTTGATTCCAAAATTACATAATCGCCGGTTTTAATTTTCAGCCGGCGCCCGGTTTTGGTATTTATAATCGCAGCATTTGTGTGGTGAATTTCAGCCAACCACTTTAGATTTGCCAAATCATTTCGCATGACGTTGACTTTATATGGCAGCAAAATGAGCTCATCCTTTTGAAGCTGAATGTGCTCCTGAATCGGTCGATAAGCAGCGAGACCTCGTTTTTCCGCCGAAGAGCCAGCAAGCTCAAATCGACCCGATTTGGTTTGAAAGCCACCATTTTTGTAGCTCTCATAGACCGGATCAGCTTCACGATCGTACCAAATGCCCTGCTTAATCAGCCCCTCATCGTCAGGAACAAAATCCAGACGATTGATCACGGAATGAAAATAGGCTTCGCTGATTTCCCAATTTAGCCTATTTCGCATGGCGCCGCCCAACCGATGCGCCAGTTGCAAACAAACATCGCCCAGTGCTCGGGCTTCGCCTTGCGGCTGGATAACCGGCTGTGCCAGCGCCACAAAAGGTCTCATTTCGTATGATGGACTGGAATCCAAATCCCAGCTTTCAACAAAGGTAGCCGCTGGCAAAACCAAATCTGCCAATGCCGCAGTTTCGCTCATTACCGTATCCATGACCACGATATACGGCATTTGTTGTTCATTTTTAAACACAGCGCGCGTCAATTCACAATTCGGGTATTCGTAAACCGGATTGTTTTTGTAAGCAAAATAGAAATCCACCCGTTGTTGATTTTTTGACACAGTTTCAAAAAATTCAAAATCAGTCATTGTTGAATTGCTCAACTCCAGTGGTGCAAAATCCGGTATTGGAAAGCTTCTTGGCAGACAAATCCCGCCTCGGCGATCGATATTTCCCACCACAATATTGAGTAACATAACGGCGCGTTCATTTTCAAAACCATTAATGTGATTGGTGAGACCGCCGCCGGTTAATGTCACGCCGGGCTGTTTTCTGGCAAACTCCAAAGCAATTCTTTCAATTTTCGAGGCGTCAAGCAAACTTTGTTCAGCCGCTTTTTCAACAGTGAATTGAGCCAGATAAGACTTCAATTGATTGACCGTAACATCGGTCCAGCGATTAATAAATTGTTCATCGAATAGCTGATTCTGTACAATGACATTCGCCATTGCCAGCGCCACAATAGCGTCGGTTCCTGGTTTTATAGGTAGCCATTCGTCGCTGCTGCCGGCGGTATTGGATAAACGGGGATCAACTGTGACCAGTTTCGCTCGTTTGTTGAGCCTGGCTTGAATTAATCGCTGATTAAATTGAACAAAATCGGGATGAGTTTCGAACGGATTCCCACCGAAAATCAGAAAATATTGACTGTTGGCAGCGTCAGCGATCCCTCTGTCAACCCCCCACATCCGCTGGTTAGCAGATTGACGATTAAAGTCCTGATAGCTACCGCCGGTTAACAGGGTTGGTTTGCCGAATGCCTGTAGAAACCTTTTGGTTAATCCTCTCAGGCGGTGAGGATCAGCCTGAAATACAAATTGGTTTTCATTCTTTGAATTTTTAATTTGCTGTAACCTTCGAGACATCTCGGCCAATGCCTGTTCCCATGAAATCGGCTGCCATTTGTGCTCTCCCCGCTTACCGATTCTTTTGAGCGGATGCAGAATGCGATCTGTATCATAAACCTGATTAACTCCGGCAATGCCTCTGGCGCAAATTTTCCCCTGATTATTAAGATGATTCGGATTCCCCTGAATGGCGACAATGTCTTCATATCGTAAAAACCCTATCACACCGCAACGCGCCGGACACAAATCACAAATTGTATGAATACCTTTACGAAATTTGCTGTTAAATATAGCAACGTTTCTGCCGTGAACATCGATAGGGATAATACCTGCGAAAGCAGCCGGCACAGAAAACGCCGCGGTTCCGATACCTGATATTCTTAAAAATTCACGACGACTAAATTTCTTCATGATTTTCCCTGATATTGATTAAACAATGGGCAGCACCTGACCACCGTAAACGACAACAAATCGCATGAATAGAATGCCGATAACCACCAGCACCGAAGCGATTGTGATCGTGGTAATCGACCGGAATTTCGGTGTCAATACCAAAACCATAGGAACGACTTTGCCCAATAGATTCTCAATGCCTAAAAACAGTGGACTCAACTCTCCATGCAGTAGAAGATGCGTCATCTCTTTGGCTTCGGCATGTGCAATGGACAGCACCGAAATATCACAAAATACCAACGCCAAATCAAAAACGATCATCCAACCCAACATCGTGGCAAGTGTATAAATAAGTTCTGTGTTGATTTTCTTTTCCCGGGTAAAAAACCGATCACGAATCAATAAAATGATGATCATCATTCCCAATCCGGAAACGATCGCTGAAACCAGAAACAGAAACGGCATCAATGCGGTATTCCAAAACGCCCTCGCTTTACCAAACGCCAGAATAAATCCGGTGTAACCGTGCACTGTGATCGCCAGTGGGATCCCGATCATCCCGAAAATTTTGGTGCGCTTCATATCCCCTTTAAACATAAAATAGCCGTAGATTAAACAATTGATCGGATACATCATCAATAAAAATGCGCCATAGGTCATGGGGGAGCTGAAATTTAAATAGGTGAAATGGTTCCAGACAGACCGAATAGGCCAGCCTACCTGTAAAAGGAGCATGATCGGTGCAATGAACAGCAGAAGAGTTGCCATTACCACGCCCACCTTTCCGGCGGGCTTAAATTTTTCCAGACCGAAACCATACGCCAATGTTGAAATCACAAAAGAGCCGGCGCTCATTCCGGTAAAATAAAAATAGAGCGCAATTAACCAGCGGAAGGTTACCTGATGATGGACGTCATAAACCAGCTCGATCATAAAACATCGACCTTTCGTTTTTTTTCAATAGCATCGTTATCCAAATTAATGTAAAAAACATGAGGTTCCGTACCAATCTCGGGTTTAATTACCTGTACCGGATGTTTCGCCAACAATTTTGATACATCACTCTTCGGATCATTCATATCGCCAAAAATGCGCGCTTCAGCGGGACAGGCTTCGACACAAGCCGGGAGCAAACCGACTTTGACGCGGTGCAGGCACCAGTTGCATTTTTCAACAAACTTCTTGATCGGATGAACGTAGCGAACCTCATAGGGACAGGCTGCCATACAATAGCGGCAGGCAACGCAACGGTGGGGGTCGGTGCTGATAATTCCATTTTCCTCGATGCGATTGGCGTTAACCGGGCACACTGTTACACAGATGGGGTCTTCACAATTGTTGCATAACAGCGGCAAAAATGACCGGCTCACATTGGGGAACTCACCCTTTTGAATGACCTTCACCCACGACATCCAGACGCCAAGATGAACGCTATTCTCGCTTTTACAGGCAACCGAACAGCTATTGCAACCGATACACCTTCTTAAATCTATGACAAATGCGTAACGCGTTTTAGCCAAAACCAGACCTCCTCCAAACTAAATCACTAACCTTGCGACAGTGCGTGTTGTCGCTGCTTCTGCCGAATCAATTCAGCATTCGCCGCGGCGGCAATGCTCGGTCCCGAAACACCGACCGGACATTTACCGGCGCAGCGGGAACACGCCACACAATATTTTGACAAATATTTGACCTTCTCGTAATCGCCGAGTCTCGCCGCCAGGATCATCGTCATGGGATAGGGTTCTTCATCAACAATTTTCACCGGACATACGCCGACGCAGGTTTGACAATTGTAGCAATTAAGCGCCTGACCGGTATTTTTTACCAAGACCGACTGTAGCGTATAGTCGAACACTAAAATGATACAAAATAGAATTGCCAGAGCGTTAAAAGTAGTAAGGTTAAATTGAAATTGGGCAAAATAATGAATAAATTTTGTAACAGCCGAAAATTGAGGCTTTTCCGGCACACCTTTCCAGAGTGCATTATTCAGCGCTTCAAGATATCCGGCAGTGGCTTCGATTGACCCGTGAACAGTTGCCGGAACAACATCGATGTCGAGCGAGTTTCTTTCCAGTACCTGTTCATTCAGGCCTTCCAGTGCACTGATTGCTTCCTGATGTTGTAATATCTGAATATCCGTGATCATTCCATCGTCGATCGAGGTCTGAACTTTAATCGGACCCCGAAGCCCCATTCCCGTTCCTTGATAAGTCCCATCATAGACCAAATTCAGATTTATCGGCGAATGGTCGATCACATAATTTCTGACGTGATAATAATCTTTAATAAAATAAATCCCTAAAATCAGCCCCAGGCCAAAGACCGGGATTAATAATCCAAAATATGATTTTTTTTCAACAAAGTAGGTTTTAACTGCCGCAATAAACAGCAATAGTCCCAAAATGATGAATAAAACCAACCGACCCCAAGCAAAGGCAAATGCTGTGACAATTAGCAACATTGCCAACCGATAGGGTCTTAAAATTAGGTTTTCCAATTTAAGTATCAATTTCAAACCGAATCTCCTTTGTTAAGAAATTCAGTGACTTCATCAATGAAATCCCGGTTAATGAGTCCGTTTCTAAACGCATTTCGAATGATTCGTTCAGGTATTTTGCCCGTTCGCAGCGCCTTCATTGTTTGCTGTTGCATGGTTCCAAAAATCTGCGCCAGATTCAAATATTGCACGCAAAAACTTTGACAGGAGCCGCACCGAATACACTTTAAACCGCCATTCCGGCAAAAGCGATCATAGTCTGAAACCCGGGCGGCAACCACTAATTCAGCTTGATATTGAATTCCCACCGGACATTTATCCTGTGTGCTGTAACACGCCCGACATTCATAGCAATAAATCGTCTGCGGATTTTTATTAACAACGGCTTTGCCTACATCGACAGCCAATACGGTAGCGATACCGAACATGGCGAGACGGTTCAAATTTTTCGTTAAAGCCCGATCATCGACATTAGTAAAAAATTGAAACCGTCGGATTCCGGGCATGACCAAAGGTTGATCTTCTTCCCAACGTGCGCCGATTGGTTTTTTTTCTTGGTTAGTTTTATCTTTATCCATATTCTTCGTTCGTTTTTTCTCTTTCTGAAATAACAGGTTCAATTCAGCAACTTTGATTAGCGAGGCAGCATTAATGCCATCAACAAACCCGCGATAAGTCCGCCGGCAGCTCCCTGTAATAGTTCACGAGGGGTTTTCATATCCATCGAATAAGCGATGATCACACCAGATATAGCGCCTGCAAATAAAAAAGAAATTATGGTTAACACAAAAAATCCCTCAAATTAAGTCGTTTTTCTGACAACGGATAATGTTTTCGGAACCATCACACCGATTAGAAAAGCGGCAATTAGCCCACCCACAAAACCTTGTACAATTTCCAAAACCTTTAATTCGTAAACCGCTAAAGATAATACTGCGCCGGCAATGCCGCCGCTGATCAGGAAATAAATCAACTGCAACCGCCAGTTGTATGCCGAATTTTCACCCGCCATTCGACTTACGAATGCCATCATCCCGGCGGACACGCCGATAATGACAGCGGTATAAATGATAATGGTTAATATGTTTTGGGAAAATTCCGGGTTATCCGGTGAGAAAACAGTAAAATTCATAAATTTCATATAAATCGCTGCCAATGGCGCCATGACCGCCATGGCGGTGTAGGTGTAAGCGCCTTTGATGAAACCGGATTCTGCGCGCATCTGACCCTCCCCCATGGTACCGCCTCCTCCAAGTGGTGAAGGACCGCAGGAGGTGGTTGCGTTGATGATATAGGCAGCCATTACGATTGCCAGTTGGGGCCAGGTCACCATATTAAACTTTGCCGGACCAAATAGATATAAGACCGGCACTAAAGCCGCAGTTAAAATTCGAGAACACGACAACGGCAAAATCGTTTGCATTTGTACGAAAATAGCCAGCATTCCCGCCACGCCCAAAATTTGAATAGTTGACAGACTTTTCAAAATAACGCCCAATGCGTCAAATCCACCAGTTGCAGCGAGTACTCCAGCCGCCATGAAACCAGAAGCCATCGCAGTTACCGGCAGCAAAATAATTCCGTTCATTAAATCCTGTATCGAGGCTCGACACAAAATAATAATTAATATTGCACCAGCAACAATCACCGTTTGCACCGGCATTTTGCCAAATGGTTGAAAGATGGCGATCAACAATGACGCCACAAAAATAATCAGTGATAAATATCCTCTGAATGGCGAGCTAACTGCCGAGATTTTTGTTTGCTCTTGCTTCGGTAAATTTTCCGGGCGGTCGCGAAGTGAAACATCATCAGGGTAAAGCTTTTCACTGATTATTTTCAGAAACAACGCTGTCATTGCGGTCCCGATGATCAACGAGAAGGCTTGAGGTGAACGCAGGATACCCTCGCTGGCAGTGGGAAAAAATGCACCCAGAAATCCTTCCCCGATCTGACCGACACCGCCAATAGGTGACGGACCGCATGAGCCCATTGCGTTGCGAGTAAAAGCGCCGATTAAAACCACCAATTGAGTCTTGGTTAAAATTCCCATTCCGCCCTCATAACCAAACGCGAACAGCAGCGGCAACAGAGCTGCGGCAATTATCCGACCACAGGGAAGCGAGGCAATAACAGGTAAATTTATCAAAATTACCAGCGTGCCGGTAAGACCGATCGGAGTTTTTTTAAGTTTGTCGATTATGACTTTCAGTGCATCGAATCCCTGAGTCGCATCGAGCGCGCCAGCAAGAAACAATCCACCCAACAACGCCGTGATTGGATGAAGAATGATGCCGCCAATCATTTCATTGGGCAACAGAATAGCACTATTCAATCCTTCTGAAACGATACGAAAGACAGCGCCGATGATGAGAGACACAATACTGACCAACACCAAAACCGTCTGCACCGGCAGGTTTATCTTTCTGAACAGCGTCAGGACCATTGTCACAACAAAAATCGTCAGTGTAATATAGCCTAAATACTCCACCGTCTCCCCTATGGTTTGAGTTTATCTGATGTGCGAACAGGCGCGCTTTTGATTGGTTTTCAATTTTAGCCGGAATGGCAGGTTGACAATATATTTGTTCTTTGATAGCGACAAATATACGACATCACCAAGATGAAAATTTCCCATGCACAAGGTGCAACTCATGGCTTCAGCATCCACGATTTGACCGTTTTTTAACTCTACTTTCAGCGTGCTGCTCATCATGGTTTCAATTCCCAGCATTGGGGAATTAAACGCTATAATTGTACCCTCAATAAAATTTTTCGCCCGGTAAATTTCAATAAAAATAAAAAAAATGACCAGCCCGATAAAAGTATAAAAAACAATTAAATCATGCATAGGCTATGCTTTCCAGGAAGTCACTAAAACTTGCTTTTGTTCCGCATCGACAATAAATAACTGATCGTGCGAATCGATTTTAATTGTGGTCGGTTTTTTTAATCCATTGGTCATTGCTCCGAGAAAAACACCAGCCGGCGTAAATTTCTGAACTCTGGCATTGAGTGAATCACACACATAAATATTCGAACGAGAATCAAGAGCTATTCCTTCTGGTAAATTAAATTGACCGTCTGCCGAACCGATTTCCCCGAATTTAAACAAGAACTGTCCCCGTCGGTCGAGCACTTTTATCTGACCATGTTTGCTATCGACGACATAAATTTTTCCATCGTGTGCTATGGTCAAATCTGTCGGCAGTCTGAATTTGTACTCAATGCTGCCAGAGCTCAAATCATGTGGATCATCGCCGAGATCACCATATTTATCAAGCAGGCGTAACGTCTCTTTTTCAAAAACAGAGATAAAATGATTTCGAGTATTACAGACGTAAATCCGATCAGCTACAAAGATTCCTTTGGGACTGTAAAACGCATCCGGATAGCCGCCAATGGTTCCGATGGCATGCAAAAAATTTCCTTGCAAATCAAACATCGCCAGCCGGCCATTATTAGAATCCATTACATAAATAATTTCATCGTCAACAAAAATGCCCTGCGGATAATTCAGCTTTTCTCCACCGCTTCCGGCTGAACCGAACTGGTTGACCAACTTTCCGGTTCGGTTGAATACTTTAATGCAATAACCCGCAGCATCGGTCACATAAATAAGCTTCTTCGGTCCCAGGGCGATGCCATAAGGTTCGTTAAAACCAAAAATGGAACTTTCGATTAAAGAATCGGTTTGGCTGAAAATTAAATTTGGAAAGGTTAAGCTGAAAATGGATGCAGAAGTCAGGACAGTGCTGTGTTTTAAGAATTGACGTCTTGAGATATTTCCGTTTCGAGTCACTTGGCGTTCTTCCATAAAATGAGGTTATTTTATGATAAGCGGATGATAGAGATCTGGTTATAAAACCTTATGCTGCTTATGCCTCCCTTGCATAATATTTTTTGTATGGACTGATAGTACACAAAAACCAGACTCAAATTAGAACTATCGTCTTTCAGACAAGACAGTAATATAATTTAACATTTTAAAAAAGTCAAGAGAAAAAACCATCAATTTCAATTTTTATTAAAAAAAATTGTACCGGATAACATACTGAAACAAAAAATCAGATCAGCATGAGATAAAAAACTCCGATTATTCGCTATCGAACGACAAGATTGAACTAACCGGATAGCCGGTTAATCGGGAGCGGCCGTTCAGGAATGTTAATTCAATTAAAAATCCGATACCTGCGACCACGCCACCCAGCTTCTCAACCAGCCGAGTGCAAGCCTGAACCGTGCCACCGGTCGCCATCAGATCGTCAATGATCAGGATACGGTCGCCAGTTTGAATGGCATCCTGGTGCATTTCCACCTTATCGGTACCGTATTCCAGATCATATTCTTCACTGATTGTCTTTGCTGGCAATTTTCCCGGCTTTCGCACTGGAATGAAGCTTTTTTTCCATTTATAAGCTAACGCGGCAGCGAAAATAAATCCTCTGGCTTCAATCCCAACAATTTTATCAATTTTATCCGCCTCAAATTGAGCAGCCAACGCATCAACGGCTTGATGAAATACTTCCCCATGCCCGATCAGTGTTGTGATATCTTTGAAACCGATTCCGGGTTTGGGGAAATCAGGGACGTTTCTGATGTAATCTTTCAGTGTCTTCATGGAGCATCTCCTCATGACTTTTGCCAATAATAGCCCAGGTTGCGTTCTAATCGAAAAATCGAATCAAAATTGAATCTGAAAACTGCTGTACTGTCCGCTAAATTCCTTCCATTTTATTTTAACATCGACTACGTTAGAAAACCGATTTCCCACTTTCATTTTTTCGATCAGTTCTTCGATCAAACCGCGCTCGCCTTCAACCATAACTTCGACATCACCGGAGAATAAATTTTTGACATAACCGGTTAATCCAAGATTTCTGGCGTGTTTATCGACAAACCAGCGGAAACCGACTCCCTGCACCATGCCCTTGACAATTATATGCGCAGCGACTTTCATTGATTCCCTCATTAGTTGATTTACAAACTAATTTTTATCAATCTTGTCCCATTAAAGCTGACAACTATTAAAACCAATTTTAATGTACCATCGACTGTTTGAAATGAGCTGGAACTATCATGGCTGCAATCGGCTGATGGTTCTGGGAAAGGGGATGGTCTCCCGGATGTGTTTCAATCCGCAAATCCAGCTTACTGCGCGTTCGATTCCCATGCCAAATCCGGCATGGGGAACAGATCCATATTTTCTCAGGTCTAAGTACCAGTCAAACGCTTCCATCGGCAAATTGTGTTGTTGAATCTTTTTTATCAGCGTATCGAAATCATCTTCACGCTGACCACCGCCGATCACTTCGCCATAGCCTTCAGGAGCCAGCACATCAACGCATAGCGCTTTTGACGGATCGTTCGGGTCATTTTTCATATAGAATGCCTTGACCGCCGCCGGATAGCGGTGGATCATCACTGGTCTGTCAAATTGATCCGAAATAAAGGTTTCATCCGGGGCTCCGAAATCATTTCCATCTTCAAAATCCAGTCCCCCCTTTTTTAGAATAGCCACTGCTTCATCATAAGAGATCCGTGGGAATGGTCGATGTACTTTTTCCAGGTTACTGGTATCCCTTTGTAATAATTCCAGTTCGCTCTTTTTCTGCTCAATCACTCGTTGAACCACATATTCCAAAAACTCTTCTGCGATCTCCATATCCCCTTCAAGATCACAAAAGGCAATTTCCGGTTCAATCATCCAGAATTCAGTCAGATGACGCCGGGTTTTGGATTTTTCTGCCCGGAAAGTGGGTCCGAAACAATACACTTTGCCAAATGCCATGGCTCCCGCTTCCATATAAAGTTGACCGCTCTGTGTCAGATAAGCTTTGCTGCCAAAATAGTCGGTTTCAAATAAGGTGCTGGTTCCCTCGCAAGCCGCGGGTGTAAATATCGGTGCATCCACCAGAACATATCCGTTTGAATCGAAATAATCCCGACAGGCTTTAATGATCTCATGTCGGACCCGCAAAACCGCATGTTGTTTCGATGAACGCAGCCAAAGATGTCGGTGATCCATCAAAAATGTCGTACCGTGCTCCTTGGGGGTGATCGGATATTCATCCGCAATATGAGTAAATTCAATCTTGTTGACATGTAACTCATAGCCGCCCGGCGCCCGTTTATCCTCAATGGCAGTCCCTGTTACTCGCAGCGAGGATTCCTGCGGCAATTCTTTGCACTTTTCAAACGTTTCATTATCAACATCATTTATGCCAACTACAGCCTGTATTATCCCGGTACCATCTCTCAGCATTAAAAAGTGAATTTTTCCGCTAGACCGGCGGTTGTAAACCCATCCCGAAATTGTTAGCTGTTGATCTTTATACTTAGCTATGTCCTCAATGTACGATTCATTTTTCATTTTTCACCTCAGGCTTTAGATTTCATTACCTCAGCTCAACTAACCCCATCGCTCTTGCTTGGGTCCGCGCTGCATCAATTCGTAAAGTGCATCCACTGGTCTTTTGTTTTCGAATAATACCTGGTACACTTGTTCTGTTATTGGCATTTCAACTCTATATTTTTGACTCAACTCAAAAGCCGATTGAGTGGTTTTGACCCCTTCAGCGACCATTACCATTTCATTCAAAATATCATCGAGTGGGCGTCCTTTTCCAATTTGTTCGCCGACATATCGATTTCGACTGTGTTTGCTCATACAGGTCACAATTAAGTCGCCCATACCGGAAAGACCGGCAAATGTTATCGGCTGTGCCCCCATTGCAGTTCCTAACCGAACAATTTCAACCAATCCGCGCGGCTGAAGCGCTGCTTTGGTATTATCACCAAAACCTGCACCGTCGCAAATGCCAGCAGCCAGCGCGATGATATTTTTCAAGGCGCCACCCAGTTCTACACCGACAATGTCCTGATTGGTATAAACGCGAAAGAATTCGTTCATAAATATTTTTTGTATCAATTCTGCTCGCTCAATATTGACGCTCGCGGCAACGATGGCCGTGGGAATTTTACGGCTGACTTCCTCTGCATGACTTGGACCGGATAGCGTAACGATGTGTTCTGTGCTTAATTGCGAAATGGAAGCGTTCAATACCTCAGACATTCTCATTAAACTCTGGTTTTCGATCCCTTTTGCCACATTAACAATGACGATCTCAGAATTTAGTGAGATATCGTTCAACTTTTCGGCAACCGATCGCACAACGTGGGACGGAACTGCGACAATTAAAACCTCTTTGCCCTGACAGGCCGCTTCAAGATTATTTTCCACCAAAATCGTATTGGGCAAGCTTATGTCGGGTAAAAATTCACCGGCGTCGCGATCCCGGCTGAGCTTTTTAGCGGCTTCAGTCCGGTACTCCCAAATTGCAACCCGATGCTGGTTGTAATCCAGAACCAACGCCAACGCCATGCCCCAGCTTCCCGCGCCGAGCACCCCGATTTGATAGGTGGATTTTTCTTTCATTAACATACTTCACCAATAATAAAAGGTTTTTCTTGTAATGAAGTCAAGATTGTGATGGTTTCCTGGACTTGCTTTTGATCGACAATAAAAACAAATCCCACTCCAAGGTTAAATGTCCGGCGCATTTCTTCATCATCAACATTGCCCAACTGTTGAATTAATTTAAAAATCAGCGGCGGATCCCAGTTATTCCAATCGATATTCAGTGACAAGCCCTCGGGAAGCAAGCGGCTGCTGTTGCCTACAATACCACCGCCCGTAATGTGCGACATCCCGTGCAAAAATGGTAAATCTTTCATTGCCAAAATGGAATTCCGATAGCAGCTATGCACTTTCAGTAATTCCTCACCAATCGGGCAACTCAGCCCGTCTATGTGTTGATCGATGTGAAACGCAGCGATTTCAAATAAAACTTTTCTCGCTAACGAATAACCGTTAGTGTGCAATCCGCTGGAAGGTAACCCGATCAGCACATCTCCACGCCCGATTCGGGAACCATCAATAATACGCTCTCGCTCAACAACACCGACAATCGTACCAGAAATATCGTACTCATTCTGTTGATAAAAATCAGGCATTTCCGCTGTTTCGCCGCCGATCAAAGCGCAATTGGCGTTACGGCACCCGCGAGCCATACCTTCGACAAGTTTCACCACAATATGCTGATCCAATTTTCCAACAGCAATATAATCGAGAAAAAACAGCGGTTCAGCTCCGGAAGTCATAATATCATTGACGCAATGGTTAACCAGATCTTCACCAACCGTGTCGTGTTTGCCAGTCATAAATGCGATTTTCAATTTTGTCCCCACACCGTCCACGCTGGAAACTAAAATTGGCTGGTGATAGTTGCTAAAATCGATTTGGTAAAACGAGCCGAATAAACCAATATCACGAATGACATTCTCATTAAAGGTCGTCTTTGCTAATTTTGCAATTTTCTTGACACTTTGATCACCGGCTGTAATGTCAACTCCGGCGTCTTTATAACTTATGCCCATCAATTTAAATCCTCGCTTGCAATTAAATTCTCATATTGTTTCATGTAAATTCTTCTCAATCTGGTTAAGAATTCGATGACCAACATGCTTTTATAATCCCGATAGGTCCAGGGGTTAAAATGAAATTTTTTCTGGCGATAGCGTAAATGCACATCTCCGAAGATACCTTTTCCCAAATATAGTCGGTGGTCGAAATTTTTCGTGGTTGCCAAAACCACTTTTGCGGCTGATAAATATCCGGGATCAATATTGACCTTCCGATTTCCCCCATGCTTGAACTGATCTTCAATTTTATTGGTCATCACTTTGATTTCGGGTAACGACTCAGGACGAATCAAATCGCAAAAACCAAGTAGTTGTTTCTTCAATCCCGTGCCCATTTCTTTATCATAATAATGGGTAAAATTGAAAGTAAAAATCGCTGACTGTATTTCAATTTTTCCGAATTGTTCTTCCAATAATAGCTTTATTTTTTCAAAAACTGATTCATCAGAAAATGTAACTGCAATAAAAAGCTTGACATCCACCGGAATATTTATCTCGCCCATGGCGACATCCCCTCGAATAGAGAACGGCAAAAAATAAGTTTT
>DSAU01000531.1 GCA_011046315.1 bacterium | reverse complement strand
TTAACGGCTTCTTAATAACCCCGTGATCGGTTACGTATTTTATTCTGGTCATATATGATTTCTGTTAGTTTAGCGATGTCTGAAATAGTTTTATCAGAGTTGCGCTAACATCTTTAATTATATTTCAAGTAAAATGGCTATAACGGTTCCTTTTTTTTCAAATTTTTAATTGCTTTACTGGTTCCGATAACAATCAAGCAATCTCCAGCCAACACCAGCTCTGTCGGTCTAACTTTGGTGATCTGGTTTTCTCCTCGTCGGATTCCGACGACAGTAACTCTATACTTTTGGCGAATGCGGAGATTTGCCAGAGTTCGTCCCGAAATTTTCGAATCCTCTGCAACCCTGGCTTCGGCAATTTCAAAACGATCAGAGTCTTCCATGGAGCCTGTCATTTCAAGGTGGTTCAGTATTGTTTCTGCCTCCTTCAGTTCTACCGGCGGGCCCATGATGATCAGTCGATCTCCCGGATAAATCTGGAAGTTCGGCCCGTGATCATAATAAACGCGCCCGGCTCGACTTATCGCCAGGATAGATACCCCGGTCGTCGATCTTAGCGGAATATCTCTGATGGTCTGCCCGGCTACTGACGAATCGGACCGAATTCGAACTTCAAGAAAAGCGATCGGCCAATTGACATTTTCCGGCAGAACGTCTGTAGCATAGGTCAAAGCATCGACTGCTTGTTCCGCTGCATCGACGAATGGTAGAAAAACTAGATGAGCGCCTGCCTTTTTAAATTCATTGGCCTCTTCCTGCTTCGCGGCAGTCAAGGCGACTTTACCCTCGTATCCCCGGCTATTAAGCTGCTGTAGTAGAGCTAAATTTAACTCTTTTGAACGGATGGTGCTGACCACCCATCTAGCTTTATTTAGTGGCAATTGTTCAGTTATCTCCGGATCAGCAATATCTCCATACAGAACAGATAATCCTTGTGAACAACATTTTTCCAGAACTCCAGGATCGAAATCTACTCCAACAATGGATTTACCCCGCCGTAAAAGGTGCTCTGCAAGTCCGTTTCCATAGTTACCCAATCCTACCAAAATCACATCGACAAATGGCGCTTCCTGGTGGGTATCAATCGCAGATTCCTTATACGGGTTACGCCTTTCGAATAGCTTCAAAGGACTGGATAGCAGTTGGTAAAGTTTTCCGGAATAAAGGATCATGTAAGTAGAGGCAAAGATTGTCACAACCCCTACAAGAGTGATAAGTCCCATGGTTTCCTTTTCAATGTGGCCGATGCTCATCCCCAAAGCTGCCACGATAAGGGAAAACTCGCTGATTTGTGCCACCGTCAACCCGGCGAGAAATCCCGTACGACGCCTATAGCCCATAATTCCCATTATTACCAAAACAATCATTGGATTGCCAATTAGCACGAATAGCGAGAAAAGTATCGACGATGGTAACTGTGTGCCGACAGCACCCCAATCCAAACGTGCGCCGAGGTCGATAAAGAAAAATAGAAGGAGAAAATCGCGAAGACTGCTAAGGCGAGCTCCCATGGAATCGCGGTATTCAGTAGATGCCAGTGAAACTCCAGCCAGAAACGCCCCCACTTCTTTGGTAAATCCCAATAATTCGCTGGCTGCACCAAGAGATATCGCCCATGCAATAGCGAATAGCATCAACAACTCCTGTGAATGGGAAATACGACGGGTGAGCTGTGGCAGAACATACTTCATTAATATAGCGACAATGCCCAGCAAACCCAAACCCTTAGCGGCAATGATAAAAGAAGAGAAATAGACCGAACTTTCTTCTACCGCTGGAGACCCAAACGTGGCCAGTGCGACTAGTGCAAGAATGGCAGCAATATCCTGAACAATGAGGAAGCCTATTGCTATCTGACCATGAAGAGAATCAATTTCTTTTTTATCAGATAGAAGTTTGACGATAATGATCGTACTTGAAAAGGTAAGCGCAACAGCGACATAAGCAGCACTGATCAGGGACATGTCCAGAGAAAGGGCAATCAGAAATCCAATCGCGGAAGTGAAAACAATCTGCCCCAAACCAGTTGCCAGAGCGACAGGACCGGTGGTGCGGATAAGGTTCAAATCGAGCTTTAAACCGACAATGAATAATAGCAGAGCTATGCCGATTTGAGCGAGCAACTCGATCTGTTGGTAACTTTTGATGATACCTAAACATGATGGTCCGGCAAGGATGCCAGTTGCCAGAAACATAATCAGCAACGGCTGGCGTAATTTCTGTCCTACTACTCCAAGCAGAGTTGCAAGGGTCAATATCAGAGCAATTTCAAAAAAAACATTATCAAGAATCATCTAACGTATCTCCGGTATCAAAATGTTTGAATTTATGTGTACCCTACAGCGGGGAAATGCAGGCAAAACTGTCAGCTTATAAAAAAACCCCGATAGTAATTACCGGGGTTTGAGCAAGTCTGTCTGTAGTTATATTTTGGCAACTTTTACAGCTTGCAAGCCTTTGGGGCTTTCTTCAACTTCGAACTCAACCTGGTCGCCCTCTTCCAAAGTCTTGTAACCACTACCTTCGATTGCCTTGTAGTGCACAAAAACATCGTCACCTTGTTCTCTGGTGATAAAGCCGAAACCTTTGGATCCGTTAAACCATTTGACAGTTCCTTTTTCCATGGAAAATTCCTTTTGAAAAAATGATGTGTTGCGTACAACTCTGTTCCTTGCTGTTTCAGGCAAAAAAAAATCGCTTTGAATCGCCTGTTGGCGTTATTCTCAGCGAGCGCTCGATGGTGTTACTTACAACATTGTCGATATAAAGCCTTTTAACTAAAACATTAAAGCAAAAACAGGGTACAATTTATTAACGGCAAAATATACAAAATAAAACAAAAAAAAGCAACCTTTATTTTTAAAATAGTGATATTTTTTCGCCATCAGCCATGAAATTTTCAGTGAGCAAAATATCTGACTGAAGAGCTACAGTAAAGTAGATTGTTTTTAGCCTGTTTAATTCATAAATCTTGCCACCAAGGCACCAAGTCACGAATCCCGCCGCGGCGGGAACAAAGTTGTGAAAGAAGCATTCATAAAAAACATTCTGAGTCGATTAATCTCCTTTGCCTGCCAAGCTTTATATTTTCAAAACGTTGTGTGCCTTGGTGTCTTCGAGACTTTGTGGCGTATGAATAATTCAGGTTAGATTATTTTCTTTTAATGAGCATACGACCCTCTACCTTTGAGGAGACAATATTTTGTTCCTCAATGCTGTGCATCACCAGTTCCGACAACGTAGTCTGGGTATCAGTTACCTGGCGCGGTTCAAAGCCGAGGTATTTTTCCCAGTTCGCGACCACAAAATCCACGGTGGCGAAGCGATAGGTTTTATCCGCTTCGATCTGTTTTTTATTAATGAGAGCCTGAATGACCTCAAGTTTGTTATCTTTGGTTTTAAGGCACTCGTAGCTTAGCCCGGATAGCTGTAATATGCCGCTTAATTGATGAACAGATGATCTGGCGTTCAATCGAATGAATTTGAGAATTTCTTCTCCGGTAGCCTCGAATACGACAATCGTGTTTCCAAACGGCAGCAGATTTTTGATGTCCAGTTTTTTGATCGGGCCGGTGTCGAGGTTGATACGGATGCCTCCGCTGTTGATTCCAGCGATATCGGCGCCGCTATGGGTTCGGATAACATCGCTGATGTAGTTGCCGACATTGCTTTCGTGAAAATGCGAACGCCGCCAGGGTTTTTTTAATTCACCGATTACTTTTCCATATTCTCTGTCAATTTCTTCCTGATAGTGCTGTACCATTTTTTCCAATTTTTTGTCGGGTGTAATATCTTCATTCCACAGTGGGGTGAGTTGATAATCGTGATCAGTGATCCGGTCATTTTCAACAGTTAAATGCAGCACACCCAAGTTTGCTAATTGTGCTCCTGCTTGAACGATCAGCACGCCGTTAACATTTTCAGCTTCCTTCATTCGCGTATGGCTATGACCGCCGACGATGACATCAATTTTATCGCCCACGTGTTTTGCTATCTTCCGATCCATTTCAATGCTGCTGTGGCTTAACACCACAATCAAGTCGGTCTCATCGTCAAGCACCATTGCCAGCGAGTCGACTACCAGTGCGGCGGGTCGCAATTTAACCTGATTTTTTTGCGGCGCATTGATATATTCCGGTAGATCGTCAACAATAACACCGATAACGCCGACTCTGATTCCGCCTTTTTGATAAATATGATACGGCTGATCTGTAATGTAGCGACCATCAGTGGTAAACAAATTGGCTGAGAAAACCGGATATTGCGCGAGATTGATAAGTTCGCGCGCATGGTCAAGCGAAATGTCGAACTCATGATTTCCCAGTGTCTGTCCATCGTAACCGATTATATTGAAAAATTCTACCAATACGCCGCCCCGGACACCTTGAAATTCGATATCGCAGATGGGATTGCCGGTCATAAAATCGCCGGCGTCCAGTAACAGCACAGGCACGTTTTTAGCGCGGATTTCGGAAACATAAGCCTGCAGCGCGACAAATCCGCCTAACAGCCGGTCCGGTTGTCCGGGCTCTTTGGATCGAATAGCCTGCGGCGCAAAATTGCCGTGAATGTCGTTAGTGTGAACAATGGTGATGCGAGTATCCGTGGCATCCGCCACAAAGATAAATCCGCTGAATAGCGTCAGTGCCCAGATTATAAATAAACGAGTAATTTGTGTTTTCATGAGTTAGCCTTTCTGGTTTAGTTCAAATTTGATGTGGTAATTTAATCAATTGGATGTTCAAAAGCAACAAATTACTCTCGTTTTTTCCAAGAGAATTCTGGCTGATATTTGCCGTAATGGTCAGGTTTAATCAGAAAGTGGCCCTGGTGATAATTTTCTGTTGATATTTTTATAATTTTTATGTACCTTTAACAGGCTTTTCAATCACCCAGGCCAACGCTTACCGGGGCAAGTTGGTTCGAACAATAAACAGGAGCTATGGAGATGATAAAACACATTGTGATGTGGAAACTATGGGAAACTGCCGCGGGTTATTCCCGGGAGGAGAATGCCCGGCGAATCAAACAAAATTTGGAAGGGATGAAATCACATATCCGGCAGATCAAATTCCTGGAGGTCGGTATTAATTTTAACCCGTCGGCAGCAGCTTTTGACGTGGCGCTCTATTCTGAATTTAATGACCGGGAAGATTTGCAGATTTATCAGCAACATCCCCAACATGTTAAATTTAAAGAGATGATTCAATCATTACGCAGCGACCGTGTTGTAATCGATTATGAAGTTTAAACAGAGGAGCAACCAAAATGCGACATCCCGGATATAAGTGTCCCAAGTGCGGAAACGCGACCTATGAGACTGATGTATTTCGCGCTACTGGTGGGCGATTCGCAAAAATCTTTGATGTTCAAAATAAGAAATTCACTACCGTTACTTGCTTGCGTTGCAAGTATACCGAAATATTCAAGGCTGACACCAGCATGTTGGGAAACATTTTTGACTTTTTTACTAATTGAACCAACGAAGTTGAAATTTAATAAAACACCACGCCGAAAAAAAAGATCAATATAACGTTGGCAGGAGTGAAATGCACATCTGTTGAAAACTCTGATAATCGGCGCCGAAAATCTAATTACGTCAAGTAACTTCAATCGAGGGTAACCATGAAAACACAACCTTCACAGGTAATGTCTCAGGTTTTGATGTCTGTTGGGGAGAATCGGGTTCGGTTGGTGGACTTGTATTTTGATGAAAAGATAGCGCGCATTCAACCTTGCATTGACCAGGATATCCAGTGGGACGACATTTCAGATCCGGAAAAATGGGAAAGTTTTAAGGAGGAATTTCCGGCATCGGTGTTTCCGCAACAAATTCAGGTTCATCAAGGCAATTTTATGTTGTTAATACCCGGCGCCATCGATACGCACGTGCATTTTAACACGCCCGGTTTTGAACATCGTGAGACTTTTGAAACCGGTTCCTACGCCGCTGCTTGCGGCGGCGTCACGATGGTTGTGGATATGCCCTGCACATCGCTGCCGCCGGTGAACTCAGCAATTAATTTTGAGCGAAAAAGAAAAATAGTAGAGCGGCGTAGCTATGTTGATTATGCTTTTTGGGGCGGCGTTCGCGGAAACGATTTTGCGTTGCATAAAAATGTAAATCGATTCATTGCAGAGCTTTCACGGGTAGGTGTTGCCGGGTTCAAAGTTTACACAATTTCCGGCATGCGTAGCTTTCATTATCTGAATCAGGAATGTCTATTGCAGACTGCCTGCTGGGTAAGCCGCACCGCTAAACCATTGGCGGTTCATGCAGAAGATAGGTTGTATGTACGTTATAAACAGCATCGCTATCAAACCAAATGGCAGAACGACTGGCGCGCCTATTGCGATTCCCGCGACGATATCGCTGAAGCTCGGGCTGTTGCAAGATTGATTTACATTGCCCAAAAAAGCAATGCCAAAGTACACATTACCCATCTGAGCTCGGCGCTGGGATTGGAGCAGGTGCGCCGCGCCCGGCTCGAAGGACTGGATTTTACCTGCGAAACCTGTCCCCACTATCTCTATTTTACCCAGCAAGATTTTGAAAATACAGAGATCTCTGCCTTTCTCAAAACCGCGCCACCGGTGAAAAATGATTACGACCGCGAGGCGTTGTGGGATGGATTAAAGGATGGCTCTATTTCTTTTGTCACAACCGATCACGCCGGCTGCGATCCGGTCAAAGAAAAATCTGACTGGAATTTCTGGGGGGTCTATGGCGGTATCCCTGGTGTTGAACATCGGGTTCCGTTTTTGTTTTCCGAAGGCTTTAAAAAAGGACGTTTAACCCTGGAAGAAACAATACAATTGCTCTCCACTCAGGCGGCGAATTTTTTGAATCTCGCCCATCGAAAGGGACGTCTCAAAGTCGGAATGGATGCAGATTTGGCTCTGGTTAATTTGTGGGACTCACAAATAATAAATGCCGCCGATATGCACTCCAAAGGAAAATACACCCCATTTGAAAATGTGGAGTTTGACGCCATTATTGAAAAAACATTTGTTCGGGGAAAAAATGTTTTCAACCGATTTGAACCGGAGATTGCTGAACCGGGTCATGGGGAATTTCTGAAAATTAGTTGAACTACCAAAACCACAAATTCCGAATTTGATAATAGATCAGTTTTAGGTGGATTGCTGATGCCATCGCTTGATATCATGACTATTTGACAGATGATAAAATTTTTTAATTAAGCCATCTATTTTTAATATTTTTTATAAACAAAGCGATGGCATCAGTCTATATCTGATAAACCAGGCTTCTCCAAGAAATCTGGTCTAAAAACCAAAAAATGAGACATTACCGCATTTGATAATATTTTCTTGTTTTTAAAAAAATATCTTGTATATTATGATGCTGCCAGTTGTGTCTGATTTTACTGAATAATTGAATCGCGATGAAAAACCGGATAATTAGAATAGTCAATGCCTGGATTTGCCAACCGGTTCGACGGGAGATCGTACCGGTGTTTGGTGATGTAATAATTGAAAATAACAACATCGCTGAAATTGAACCGCGTAAAACGGAGGATTTTGCTTCGAAAAAAAGTAGTGAAAGCGAAGAGGTTATCGATGCGCGGGGAAGAATGGTCACGCTGCCGCTGATCAATTTTCACGAACACTTTTATTCGCGGCTGGCGAAAGGTTTGCCGTTGTCAGATCCGATGACTAATTTCGAGGAAATACTTCGCAATCTGTGGTGGAAACTTGATCAGGTATTGGATCAGGACATGATCCGGGCATCTGCGATGATGGGGGCATTGGAGGCTGTCCGTAACGGAGTGGCTTATGTTTTCGACCACCATGCTTCCCTGTCTGCGATTGGAGGTAGCCTGGCAGCGATTGGGGAAGAAATAACAAAAATCGGACTACGTGCTGTTCTTTGCTTCGAAACTTCTGACCGCAACGGTAAAGTTGAAGCCGACCGTGCTTTTCAGCAAAATGTATCGCTGCTCGAAAATCAAACGCCCGATGTTAAGGGAATGCTTGGCTTGCACGCTTCGTTCACATTGACCAACGCTTCGCTCGACCGGGCAGCGAAAATTTCCCAAAACCATAATACGGGAATTCATGTCCATGTTTGCGAGGATGCGGCAGATCGATCAATCAGTCAGCAACGTTACGGACAGTTACCGGTGTCGCGGTTTTTTCGTCGCGGTTTACTAAACGAACGGAGCATTTTAGCGCATGGCGTGCATCTTGATGAAGAAGACTATCAGTTGATCCAGCAATCAGGCAGCGCCATTGTCTATAATCCCGATTCAAATTTGAATAACGCAGTCGGCTTGCCCGAGTTTCGATGTGTGCTGCCAGCTATTCCGATTTTGGCTGGAACCGATGGCATGCACGGGGATGTCGGCAGATCTTTAAAACAACTTTTCCTTCTGTTTCGACACCAGCGAAATGATTTTTCGGCTGCCTTTGAATGGGTCAATAAAATTTACTTTGATGGAATAAATTTTGTGAAAAAATATTTTACTGATTTTCCCGGATTATCCGGCGGTGATCGAGCAGATCTGATCATTTGGGATTACGCGCCGCCGACACCGGTTCACTCGAATAATTTTTGGGGACATTTCATTTATGGGGCAGTGGAAAGTAATGTTCACAGCGTTGTGATCAATGGTCGTCTTTTAATAAAGGATTGCCAATGGCAGCTTGAGCACATTTCAGAAATCACGACTGAAATATCTCGCCAGGGACATCGATTGTATCGAATAATTCAAAACAATTATCCATAATAGCAAGCAATATTTCGACATTGAAAATCAGGAATCGAATTTAAAAAATATTTTTCGCGCGTTTACAGATATTTTGCAGGGAGAATGGCTAGCAAAATTTGTAACAACTTTGAATCTAAAACCAGGAAAACTTTATGCAACAAGCTGAAAATTCCATCAGAATATTTCGAAATATACCGTTTCAACTGAAGCAAAAAAAATTGTTCGCTACTTTAAAAATAGTTGAAGGCAGTGAATTCGCAGGGGAAATTACAGCATTGATTGAAGAGGTAGCCCCGCTAATCCGGCCAAAAGTGGTTTATCGGAAATGCTCGGTGGATCAAAAAGATCAGCGCATCGTTATTGTCAACGGGGTAGAATTTAGCAGTTCGGTGTTGAGTCGAAATCTGGCAGAAGCGGATCAGGCTTTTGTTTTTGTCGCTACCAGCGGCGACGAATTGGATAAATTGGCAATTTCCAAAGAAGATATATTAAAATGGTATTGGATCGATAGCATCAAGGAAATGGCGCTTCACGCCGCAGTGGATTTTTTGAGAGAACATATTAAAAATGAATACGGCATTAAAAAACTGCCATCGATGAGCCCGGGATCAGGGGAGAGTCATATCTGGCCTATTGAACAGCAGCGGGAGCTGTTTTCGCTGCTGGGCGATGTGGAGCAGATGATTGGCGTAAAATTGACCGACAGTTTTTTGATGATTCCCAACAAATCCGTATCTGGTATCTGTTTTTCCACAGAAACCGATTTTATCACCTGCCAGCTCTGTCAGCGGGAGGAATGTCCCGATCGGCAGGCGCCATTTGATGCGATGGTGCAACAGAGGTATAATTTCTAAGTTCAAATGGATCGATAATGTTATTCCTGTAGCCACTGGAATGACAGCTCTATGCCGAATAAGAACGAAAAAAAATATTATAGAAAGGAACATAAATTATCAATGAACATCAAAAAGGTATGCATCTATTGCGCTTCGAGCCGACAGACGGAGCCGGTATTCCGGCAGGAGGCACTACGGTTGGGTGAAATATTAGCAACAAACGGAATTACGCTGGTTTACGGCGGCAGTGCAGCGGGCTCCATGGGTGCTCTGGCCCAGGGTGCGATGTCACAAAACGGCAGAGTCATCGGCGTTATCCCGAAATTTATGGTCGATTTGGAATGGGCAAATCAAAACATCTCCGAACTGGTATTGGTTAATGACCTGCAGGAACGTAAGCAGAAAATGATAGAAGGTACCGATGCAGCCATTGCCCTTCCCGGTGGCAGCGGTACTCTGGATGAATTGTTGGAGGCGATCACCTGGAAGCGGCTGGGAATTTATTTGAATCCGATCATAATCGTCAACACCAACCAATTTTATGATCCGCTCATCGAGCAGCTTCACAAGTGCATTGATCAAAGGTTTATGGATCAGAGACATAGTCATTTATGGACCGTGGTTGATGAAGCGACCGAAGTTTTACCGGCAATTCAGACAGCGCCGCATTGGATGGAAGAAGCGCGCTATTTTGCCGCAATTTAGTATTGATCAATGAAAGATAAAATTATATATTTGAGAAAGATGAAGTTTTCACAGACAGATTTAGCGGATTTGCGAACCGCAAAAAAAATATTGGAGAATCCGGGCATTGCCGCAAAACTGACCGACCTGCTGGCGACGCCGATCGAAAGGGGGTTTGAAATGCTCCCACCAAAATGGTCGGCGCTGGTGAACTTGGCTTCACAGAAGTCGCTTCAGAAAGCGCTGGATTTTTCAATTTTAACGCTCGATGAAAAAACAAAAGATGTTGCTCGGAATCGTTGGCATAAGATAGCGGTTGCAACAGTCGGCGCTGCTGGCGGCGCATTCGGTTTAAGCGCAGTACCGATTGAATTGCCTGCCTCGACAATGATTATTTTGCGCTCGATCGCTGATATTGCCCGTATCCAGGGTGAGGATCTACGCGATCCCGAAGCCAGGCTCAACTGTTTGCAGGTGTTTGCTCTCGGCGGCAGATCAACAGCCGACGACGCTGCGGAAACCGGTTATTACGCTATTCGCCTTTCGCTTTCCAAATTGATTTCAGATGCAGCAAGTTTTATCGCGGAACGGGGCTTGTCAAAAAAAAGCGCGCCGGTGCTTGTCAAACTCATTTCGATCATCGCTTCCAGGTTCAGTGCCGCGGTTTCACAAAAGGTGGCTGCAATGGCGATTCCGGTTTTGGGCGCTGTCGGTGGGGCTGCGATCAATACGGTTTTTATCGATCATTTCCAGAAAATGGCGTTAGGACATTTTATCGTGCGGCGCCTGGAAAGAAAGTATGGCATCCGTCGGATTCGTGAACAATATGATCGAATTCAGCTTCAAAATTCAGCATAGATAATGTGTGAAAATCATTGGGTGTATGCTTTATTATTCTGAAAAAGTCCATTTTAGCGGGGAAATAAAGATGATGTGTGCGCGCGAAAGGTTTTTCTCGATTTCGTCAGGCTACCAATACAGAATATAATTATTTCAAATTTAGCTAATTTACAAATCAAAGAGTTTATGATGAGTGAAATGACAACAAGGGAACGATTTTTGAGAATGTTTGAACATCGCGAGGCGGATCGTGTTCCGATTATCGATTCGCCGTGGAATGCAACCATTGAGCGCTGGTGTGGTGAGGGGATGCCGAAGGATATTCATTTCACTGAATTTTTTGAAATAGATCGGGTGGTTGACATTATCCCCGGTAAACCGCCGTATCAGGAAGATGAAATTTTAGAAGAAACAGAACACTATCGGATATACAAAAATTCCTGGGAAACCAAATTTAAACAGTGGAAGCATTGGGCTTCGACACCGGAATATCTGGAGTTTGGTGTTTTTGACCGGGAATCGTGGGACAAAGCTAAATCCCGGTTGACGCCACGACGAGATCACATCGATTGGAGTTTTTTGAAAAGGAATTATCCGAATT
Source organism: bacterium (assembly GCA_011046315.1). Lineage (GTDB taxonomy): Bacteria > Zhuqueibacterota > Zhuqueibacteria > Thermofontimicrobiales > Thermofontimicrobiaceae > Kaytiofontadaptatus. Next base: position 6,459 of record DSAU01000531.1, on the reverse strand, counting down.
GGCGTAAAAACGGATGGTGGATTCAGGCTCAGCTCTGGTTTGGATTTGATATTACCCACTCCTGGATCGTGGGTACTGAAAAAATGTTGCTCGCGTTGATCGAGGATCCGGAATGGTGCATGGACATATTCGCGACTGAACTGGAATATAATTTAGCCCTTTGCCAGATGATTTGGGACGCGGGCTACCAGTTCGATGCCATTTTCTGGCCCGATGATATGGGTTTCAAACACAGTCAATTTTTTTCAATGGAGATGTACCGTTCTATTTTAAAACCGTTTCATCAAAAAGCAATTGACTGGGCGCATCAAAAAAAGATTAAAGCGCATTTGCATTCATGTGGTGATATCCGTCCTTTTATCCCCGAATTGATCGATATGGGATTGGATGCTTTGAATCCGCTGGAAGTAAAAGCGGGAATGAATCCGGTGGAGCTGAAAGCAAAATACGGAAATCAGTTGACGCTTCATGGCGGCATCAACGCAGTGCTCTATGATCAACCAGAAAAAATTAAGACAGAAATTGAACAGCTGGTGCCGGTTATGATGAACAATGGCGGATACATTTTTTCATCCGACCATTCTGTGCCCTCGTCTGTCAGTTTGGAAGATTTTCGCCAGATCACCCAACTGGCGAAAAGAGTGGGAACGTATAGTGCATGAACAAGGTTATTGTGATCCAACGTTTGGGCACTGAGGTCAACTTATGGCTATTTGACAGTGATTCTTGAATTGGGGGCTGTATTAAAAGTCAGGAATTCAATAAAACCACAAAGCTGATTAGACTGGTAGTAGCGACTTCAGTCGCTTTTTAGCAGTAAAAGAATGACTAAAGTAATTACTACGCGTTAACTTGCCAAACTGAAGTGATTTTAATTTAATCGTGATCGAATTATGAAAAAAACATTCAATTTGGTCGGCAAACCCGTCATTCGTCAGGACGGTTATTCAAAAGTTACCGGAAAAGCTCGGTTCGCTGATGACATCAATTACCCTGACCAATTGTTTGGTGTGATGGTTCGTCTGCCAATAGCACACGCGAGAATTAAAAAAATCGACTTTTCGGAAATTGAGAATCATCCGTCGGTAATCACAATTTGTACCGCTGGTGATATTTCAGGTTCGAACATTAGTGGAATTATCAAGCAAGACCAACCGGTTTTCTGTGATCAAAAAATCGTCACGCCGGGCGATGTGGTTGCCATGCTTGTGGGTGAAGATGAAGAACTCTTGCGTCAATTGGCAGGGAAGGTCAAATACGAAATCGAACCGCTGCCGGCGCTCACCGATCCCCGCAAAGCGCTGGATTCGGATGCGGTGTTGATTCATCCCGAATCAAAATCCAATTTGATCGTCCATTACCCGCTGCGCAAGGGTGACATCGAGAGAGGTTTTTCCCAAAGTGATCACATTGTTGAACAAACCTACACCACCCAATTAATCGAACACGGTTACATCGAACCGGAAACCGTTATAGCCATTCCATTAGCCGCCGATCGCAGTGTAAAAATCATCGGCAGTATTCAGAATCCATTCACCGCGAGAAGAATTGTCGCGCAAGCGCTGGATTTGCCCCTGACAAGAGTGCGGGTGGAACAGGCAGAACTGGGTGGTTCCTTCGGCGGCAAGGATGATACAATGGATATTCTGTCTGCCCGCGCTGCGGTTGCCGCTTTGAAAACCGGGCGCCCAGTGAAAATTCGCTATCGGCGCGAGGAATCGGTTCTCGAATCTTACAAACGCCATCCTTACATTTTACACTACAAGGTCGGTTTTTCCCGAGAAGGAAAAATCAAAGCAATGAAAATTGACATTCTGGCCGATGGCGGCGCTTACGCTTCCATGAGCCCGTTCGTTACCTGGCGAAGCGTGGCGCAGGCAACCGGTCCTTACGAAGTTGAAAATGTCTGCACCGATGTGCGCGCAGTTTACACTAATAATCCCTATACAGGAGCCATGCGAGGGTTTGGATCGCCGCAACCGATTTTTGCACAGGAATCGATCATGGATGAAATCGCAAACCAGCTCGGGAAAACGCCCGATGAAATTCGATGGATTAATTGCCTGCATTCTGGTTCGATTACTGCCACCGGTCAGAAGCTGGAAAAGCATGATGTTAATTTAATAAAGGTACTGGATACGGCGGTACAAAAAACAAATTTTAGCAGACAATGGCAAGCCTGTAAAGATAAAAACAAATCAATCTTACCGTTTATACAAAAAACCCACGCCTCGCAAGCTGATAAATCTTTGCTGCTTGAATCTGAAGATTTGGTAGCGCCGGATTTGCTGCTGCGCAAAGGAATTGGGTTGGCGTTGAGCTATCGCGGTTGTTCCCTTGGCGCTGAAGGCATCGACGCGGCGGCTGCCTATCTCTCGGTACAGCCGGACGGTTCACTGTACCTTGTCTCCGGGCTGGCAGAAAACGGACAGGGGATGCGAACAACTTTTTCAATTATTGCTGCGGAAACGCTTGGCCTCAGTGTTGAAGATATTCATTATCTTGAGCTTGATACCGGAATTGTGCCCGATAGCGGTCCGACAGTGGCGTCCCGATCAACATTGATGGGCGGTGGCGCTGTGAAGATTGCAGCGGAAATTGTTCGCGACCGATTGCAAAAATTCCTGTGCGATTTTTGGAAATTGAATAAACAGGACGTTTTATGCTTTGAGAAAAATAAAGTTTTTTCTGAAAGTGATCCCCAAAAGACTCTTCGGTTTAGCGAGGTCTGCCAGTTGGCTTATCGCAAAGGCGTTTGTTTGGCAGCAATCGGATGGTACCCCGGGCCCAAAGTGGATTGGGATGAATCTGTGGGCCAGGGGGCTGCTTATTTCACCTATGTTTACGGCTGCCAGGTGGCAGAAGTAACTGTGAATCTGGGAACCGGCGAGGTCTATGTGGACCGGGTAGTGGCGGTTCACGATCCTGGCAAAGTTATCAATTTATTAGGCGCACAGGGCCAGGTTTACGGCGGTGTAACCCAGGGCGCCGGCTATGGTTTGTGGGAGGAAATCTCATCAGCCGACGGATTCATTCGGGAGCTGAATTTCGATCAAATATTTATCCCCACCAGCAAAGATGTTGGTGAGATAGTTCCTGTTTTTGTCGAAGGCGACGACCAACACGGTCCCTGGGGTGCAAAATCGCTGGGCGAACCCACACTGGAGCTGACCGCGGCTGCCATTGCCAATGCAGTGCGCAATGCTGTCGGCGTGAGGTTTTTTAATTTGCCGCTGAATCTTGAGGAAATAGTTCTGAAACGAAAGTTGAAGCCGGGCGGATTGAAGCGGGGGAGTGCGGTATAAAGCTAATTCGGACAAGGTTTAAAAGAATTAAACACTGAAAAATACTGAAACCAACGAGAACTGCTCGCTGTTTTCTGGATTGAAAAACTGAAGTAAAACGAAATGATACCCAAAATTGAATATTTTAGCCCGGTAAATTTAACCGAACTTTTAAAGCTACTCGATCGTCACCAGCAAGCTGCTAAAATCATTGCCGGCGGAACCGATATTATTGCTGGTTTTCATCAAGGCAGCGCCCGCTTTAAGGGAATAAAATATCTGATCGATTTGAACTGGATCGATGAATTGAAAAAAGTTGAACTCAGCTCCGACGGGATTGTTATCGGAAGCGCGGCTAGTTTTAGCGAAATTTTGAAAAATGAATTGATCAATCACCATTTTCCGCTTTTATCAACGGCAGCCTCCCGGGTCGGCAGCGTACAAATCCGTAACCGGGCAACGATTGGGGGGAATTTTGTCAACAATGCCCCCTGCGCCGATAGCGTTCCAGCGCTGCTGGTTTATGATGCGGAAATCCGAATTCGATCGGTTGAGGCAGAACGTGCTGTTTCTCTTGCCGATTTTTTGCTCAAACCGTATCAGACTCAACTTCGATCGGATGAAGTTGTAACCCAAATTCGATTGCCGTTTCTATCAGAAAATTATCTGGGTGATTTTTATAAATTGGGCAGGCGACGCGGTGTTGCGATCAGCCGTATTACGCTGGCAGTTTTGATGAAATTAGTTGAATCGAAAATTGACGACATTCGAATCGCCAGTGGCGCCGTAACTCCCATCGGAAAACGGTTTGTCTCGTTGGAACAATTTGCCAGAGGAAAAACCGTGAGCGATCATCTTTACCGGGAATTAGCCAGGATGTTGGGAAATGAAATTCTCGACGCCACTGGCTTACGCTGGTCTTCAGCCTATAAACTTCCTGTGGTTCAACAAACCTTTTATCAACAACTTCAACACATTTATCAGACTGGAAATTTAAGATGACGATTGAATTGAACTTTACAATTAATGAAAAGAAAATTACGCTCAAAACCGAACCCAATCGTCGGTTGTTGGACATTTTGCGGCAGGAGTTGAATTTGACCGGAACAAAAGAGGGGTGCGCTATCGGCGAATGCGGAGCTTGCACCGTGGTAATGAATGGCAAAGCGGTTAACTCCTGCCTAGTACTGGCGCCTCAGATCAATGGCGCTGAAATTTTGACGGTGGAAGGATTGGAAAAGGACCAGCGGCTGCATTTTTTACAGGAGAATTTTTTGAAGCATGGCGCAGTACAATGTGGTTTTTGTACGCCTGGAATGTTGATGTCAGCCTACGCACTGTTGTCGAAAAATCCCAATCCAACCGAAGCTGAAGTAAAAGAGGCGATTGCGGGTAATCTTTGCCGCTGTACTGGCTACAAACAGATAATTGATGCGATTTTAGAGACGGAAGGGGATATCAAATAGATCCAGTTTCGGGCATTGTTGATTTGAATTTCGTGTCTATTTTACCGCAGGGGATATACATAAAACATATGGTTAAGGTAGAATACTGATGCCATCGCTTTATTTGTATAAAATTTTAAAAATAGCTGGCTTGATTTAAAAATATTATCATCTGTTAAATAGTCAGCTTATCAAGCGATGGCATCAGTTTCTGTTTCAGCCAGCATTAGTACTTAAACACATGTGATACTTTCCGTCTGGGGCTGATATTTTCTGCTGAATACCCATATTGTTAATGATAAATCGCTTTCAATTTCACCCTTAAAAGAAAACAAGAGATGTCAAAGCTCAAAACAAAGCTCTGCGGAATCGAATTCCCAAATCCCATTTGGACTGCGGCGGGACCCGCCGCGTCTGATGCAGCGATGTTGAAACGCGCGGCTGATGGCGGCGCCGGCGGCCTGGTGACCAAAACCATCAGCGTGAAACCGGCGCAGGTGGTGATTCCCAACATTACTTCCCCGTTTAGTGGAAGCCTGCTCAATGCGGAGCTGTGGTCAGAAATGGATTACCTGGAATTCATCGATACAGAGCTGCCCGCGATAAAAAAATTGGGGCTGCCGGTGATTGTCTCACTGGGCTATTCTCCGGAAGAGCTGGCAGTGCTGGGCAGGGAAATTGACCGCTGCAGATTGGCGGATGCGGTCGAATTTTCCATCCACTACATCGGCAAGGATACCGACAATTTACGGCGAACTGCAGAATCATTGAAAAATAATATCAGTGTTCCGGTTTTTGCAAAATTCAGCCCTTCGATCAACGACCTTGCTGAAGCAGTTCAGGCATTGGAACCGATTGTCGATGGGTTTGTGGCAATCAATAGTTTGGGACCGGCGCTGGATTTTGACATCAACACCATGCAACCCAAATTGGGCAGCAGCGACGGCAGGGGCTGGCTTTCGGGACGGGCAATTTTGCCGGTCGGTCTGCATTTTGTGGCGTCAATTGTTGAAATTACCAGCAAGCCGGTGATCGGTGTCGGTGGAATTCGTCAGGTGGAAGATGTGGTCAAATATTTGGCAGCCGGCGCCTCGGCGGTGCAGCTATGTTCGCTGGCGATTTTGAAGGGACAGCAAGTTTACGGTCAACTTGCGAATGATCTGGAATTGTGGCTGAATGATAATAATTATCGCGATCTGAATTCATTGATCGGCGCTTTTCAGCGAAAACAAAAACGCAGCACATTTTATTTAAAACAGGGAGTTCAGCTCTATCCTGATTGGATAGCCCATCGCTGCAATTTTTGTAAAATCTGTGAAAAAGCCTGTATCCACCAGGCAATTGGTTTTGTTAATGACAAATTTATTCACGATGAAAAAAAGTGTCTGAGCTGCGGACTGTGCGTTTCATTGTGCCCCAAAAATGCCCTAATCATGAAGGAGACGGGAATTTAATGACATCGCCGGTAGGAGAGCAACTTCACTTCGGAGTACACCACCATATCGGAAATATGGTTAAAGATGCCACATTCTAATGGCACCTCAAATTCTAAAACGAAATTAAAAATCTACCTAAATTGAATATATGTCGGGAGTGAATCGCCTTTATGCGATTCTGGGAAATGCATAAAGGCATTTCACTCCAACTCTTTATAAAATCACTAGTTATAATCAAGATACATGTTTAATTTAGAATTTTAGATGGCATTTTTTTAGCTGATTGAATTAGCT
>DSAU01000290.1 GCA_011046315.1 bacterium | reverse complement strand
TTTGAATACGGCAGTGGCTTGCCTTACTCCTCATACGGTTCGGGTAAGGTAAATGATATGCGGATGCCATGGACCAGTACGACTGATTTGAGATTGGTTCGCCAATTTAAACTATCGAACACCCAATTGCAGCTATTTGTGGACGTATTTAATATATTTGATCGTAAAAATATCCGCTGGCTCGGAAGCACGCAGTATTATGAATATACCGGAGATCCTTCAATCATCAGAAGGGATACTATTACCGGTGACTATGTCAGGAATCCCCAGGTCTATAGTGACGGTCGTCAGGCTCGAGTTGGTCTGGCAATCGAATTTTAAGATAGTTTCATCATTTATTGAGGAGGTTTATTAATGTATTCAAAGAAAATTTTTAAATTAACCATACCAATAATCTGTGTATTGATTGTTGTTTTACTCGTAACAATAGCATTGGCAGCGGATAAAACAAAAGAAAAATCCCGCATTGCCAAGCAACAAGCTGTTACCAATGGACCGATTGTTCCGGATAATTGGAAATGGCACAAAATTGGTACACTGTGGAATCGGGTGACCAATTTTGGTATGGCCGGCGATGACGCTTATGTCGATCGCAGCCCATCTTGTGATTATCCCGGTGGTTCCGGCAACTCTTATCTTTATCGCGGTTCACTGTGGTTAACCGCCAGAGTCGATGGTGTAGTTCATTCATCTCAGTTAGAGGATCATGAATTTTCACCGCTGGATTCAGTACATGTCTTTACTGGAGAGGGAACAAGGTCTGAACAGGATACCTACACCCGGTATTACGATGTTCAAGCACCATTGGCAAACGATCATACGCCTCTGGGACTGGAGATCACCGAGCGGACTTATGCCTGGAGCGAAAGTTTCCGCGATGATTTTATTATCTATGAATACACCATCAAGAATGTGGGTATTGACACAAATGGCGACGGCTATCCCGATACCCCACGTGATTTGACAGAATTTTATTTTTCTTACCGCATGGATGCCGATGTTTCAAAATTACCGCATTGGCCGGCGGAGTACCGTTTTTCAAATCAGGATGATCTTGGTGCATGTAATGCGTTCTGGGATTGGATCGAGTTGATTCCAGAATGGGCCGAAGTTGATCACGGTTTGACCGAAGAAAATGCCGATAGCAGCATGATGATTATGTGGGACGACGACAATCCTCACTATCCGGCTGATAACGGTGAGGATAACGACAGAGGCAATCCCGGCCCTGATGGTACGTTACAATCGCCAGGTTTTATCGGTTACAGAATTCTGAAAACTGAACCCGCGTCGTTTAAAGTCAGATCAATTCGTCAGAATCATATTTACAATGATCCGGGCACAGATTTAGAAGCGTACAACAGAATGATTTCTACAACCGAGTTTGAAGGTCCGGTACAGTCAGGAGGAGTTCCTTTCCCTTATGACTATCGGGTTATTTTGACTGTTGGTCCTTTGGACACATTGGCAGCCGGCGATTCGGTTGTTGTTACGGCTGCTCTCGGCATTGGCAGCGATCCTGAACGCGGTGGTATTTACAGCCTGATGGAGCTGGTTAAAAATATGGATGTTGCCAAGGTGATTGTTGATGCTGACTATCAAATCGCGAGTCTGGCTGCGCCATCACCTGAGTTGCGGGTCGAAGAATATGTTCAAAATGGTGTTGTAGAAGGGGTGAAGGTTGTATGGGATAATACACCTGAAATGAATGAAAGATTTCAGGGGTATAAAGTTTGGAAAAGCGATGGCAAAACCGCTGCCGGCGCTTTTAATTGGCAGCCATTAGGTTGGGGCTTTTATGCTGATACCACGGACAGTCCCAGTTGGCCTCCGCCAACAGGCGATGAACCAAACACCTATCAAATTATTGATCCAAATGTACTCAATGGTTTTGATTACTACTATTCGGTACAGTCCGTTAGTTATGATGAATTGTTCGGGGTAATGGAAAGCAACATCCTGACAAATTTAAAATATATCTCACCGGCTACTCCTCCTGCTACTGATTTAAGCCGGGTGAAAGTTGTTCCGAATCCATACCGGGGCAGCGCGATGTGGAATAATCCGATCCCCAGCGATTCTGAACCATGGCAACATCGATTACAATTTACCAATTTACCGGCAGATGCTTCGGTTAAAATTTTTACACTGGACGGTGATTTCGTCGATGAAATTGTTTCCGGTGAAATTGCACGCAAAACCGGAGCGTTTGAAGGAGCCGATAATATGGGTGTTGCTGAATGGGATTTGATAACTCGAAACAACCAGGAAGTGGCGCCGGGGATATATCTGTACGTGGTTGATTCCCCCACTGCCGGACAGAAAGTTGGTAAGTTTGTCATTATTCGCTAAATATATAAATAGCCGGTAACATTAGTTACTCAATTTGAAATATCCGTTACTTTATTAACCATCAAAGAGGAATAGATAAATGGATAAAAGAGTTTTAATAATAGCAGTCGTCATTCTATCCTTTATAGGAGGCCAGGTTATAGCACAAGACTTCGCTCCTGTGGGAACCGCGGTTGCCCAGTTTTTAGAAATTGGCATCGGGGCGCGAGCGACGGCATTGGGTGAAGCCTATACTTCGTTGGCAAATGACGCAGGTTCTGCTTTTTGGAATCCTGCCGGATTGGCAGCAGTACAACAGCGAAGCTTTTATACCGCCTTTACCAGTTGGCCCGCTGAAATCTCAATCGGTGGGTTTGCTTTTGCCATGAACTTTGGAAATATTGGCACTTTTGCGATCAGTTCAACCTATCTGATGACCGGCGATATGGAAATTACCACTATTGCCAACCCTGAAGGAACGGGCGAGATGTTTGGTATTTCCAATTTTGCTGTTGGACTCTCGTATGCCAGGTATATGACCGACCACCTTGCGATTGGTATAACGACTAAACTGGTTCGTGAAAAATATTTTGACAGCGGTTATTATAGCTGGGCGCTCGATCTGGGCACGATCTATCACACTCATTTTCACGGGCTAACTTTGGGAATGTCCATTTTGCACTTCGCGCCTGAGGTGCGTTTTAGCGGTGACTATATTGATTATAGCGATAAGAGGTCGCTGGATGTAAACAAACCCAAAAACTTTGAGACCTATTCACTACCCATTAATTTTCGATTCGGCGTCAGCTTTGATCTCTTAAATACTGAAAAAAATAAAATTACGACTTCTGTGGATATGATTCATCCCAATAACAATCTGGAGCAATACAATTTTGGAATTGAATATTGTTTCAACAAAATGTTCTTTTTCAGAAGCGGTTACCGATTTAATACGGATGAAGGCGGCTTTGCGCTGGGAACGGGTCTAAAATTTAACTTATTTGGAAGTGAGTTGGCAGCTTTGGATTATTCCTTTACTGATCTTGGCGTTTTGAAATATATCCATCGAGTTTCACTGGGATTTTCATTTTAGCTGCTGAAAGGTGATAAAATAAATTGAAAAAATTAAAACAATTTTCAAAATTAGTACCATGTTTGACATTGCTGCTGTTGTTGGGAATGTATCAACCAGCAACAGTGATTGGGAAATCGGCCGAGTATCAACCTGAAATTCAATCGCTGGTCGATAAGGTTTCGATCGAAAAAATGTATCAACATCTCGAAGAGTTATGTTGGGCAGATGGGCATCAGAGTCGGGTGACTTTCACTCCCGGTAATTATAAAGCGGTTGAATATATCGAAGAGTATTTTAATTCGCTGCCTGGCATTACCGAAGTGGTTCTGGATACGTTTTATCTTTCAATGGCTATCACACCTTATGATCAGTATCCAATTATCAACGTGATTGCAACTAAACAAGGCGAATCGCAAACACCGGAACTAATCATATTGGGTGGCCACTATGATGCTTCAGGTAGCCGCGAAAGCAACTGGGCAACTAATTGGCAAACGTTGAAAGCTCAGGGCGCTGATGATAATGCCAGCGGCGTTGCCGCTATGTTGGAAACCGCGAGGATAATAACCGATCCTGAAAATAATTTTCAAAATAAGCACACAATCAAATTTATTGCTTTTGCGGCAGAAGAATATCACCCAAAGATTCCCGGAGTTCATCACGCCGGAAGCCTTTATGACGCCTATGCCATGTATGACCAGCAACAGAAATTAGCGGCTGTTATCGTTTTGGATATGATTGCTTATAACACAATTAAGGATTATGTTGAGGTAATATCCAATGTTAAATCGCTGTGGCTGGCTGATCTGATATATGATTACGTTGATCTTTATGTGTCGGATTTAACAACAAATAGTTATCCGGTGAACGTACCATATAGTGATCACGAGTCTTATCAAATATATGGCTTTCCGGCGATTCTGTTGATGGAAAATGATTCCCCCTGGAACAGTGATCCGCCAAACTATTCTCGAAATCCTCATTATCATACTCAATCAGATACAATAGGGACATTGCGGGCTTCTCTTTTAGAGAAGGTAACCAGGTTGGCTTTGGCGAGTGTGGCTGATTTATGTTCTCAGGATCAAATTACCTATGTTGCTGATAATCGTCGGTCGGATTATTCGGAATTCTCGCTGCCATCGATTTATCCCAATCCCTTTAATGAAAGCACAAGAATCCGCTTTTACGTGGATGTTGACACGCGAGTTAACATCACAATTTATAATATGAAAGGTGAAAAAATAACAACCTTATCCGATCAGCTTTATAATTATGGTTCTCACGAAATTACATGGAATAGCCAAAATTTGGCTTCTGGACTTTATTTTTGTGTAATTCAAAGTCACAATTTTAACCATTGCATTAAAATAACCCACATAAAATAGCACAGATACAATAACTTGAAGGAGGTGGTGATTAGCAGAGCACAATTATTTACTAAATAATTTTTAACGTCACTTTTAATTAAAGGAGATTTGTATGAAGAGTAAAATTGTTATTGGTATTGTGGTTGCCATTTTTAGCTGCTTTTTATATTCAACAGCCGGAATGGCGCAAGATTTCGAACGTATCCTGGAGATACCCTTTCCTGAAACAGATCTGAATGTCGGAGGTACAGGTCAGATGATTTCAGGCGTGGACCTGGATGGAGATGGGTTGCTGGAAATTTATCTGGTAAATGACAACTGGAACGATACTCCAAATGAACTCATTCCCAGAATTTACAAGCTCGAACAAACTTCGCCGGACAATTTTAACGATTGGCCTGTGGTTTGGAGCGCGGTTGCACCGATTCCCAAACAAAACACCTGGCCGCCGCTTATTGTCGCTGATCTGGATGGCGATGGAAAGCAGGAGCTTGTCTGGGGTGTGGTAAACTTCACCGATGCCACGAGTCCGAATCCCTGTCGAATCGTCGTCTATGAAAGTGTCGGCGATGGCAGCGATAATATGGGCGTATGGAATGAAACCAATCAAGAATGGCTCCCCAATGCATGTTGGACAATTACTGATGAGGATAATCAAAATATTCGACCAACTCGGTTTGTCGTTGCTGATCTATTGGGTGATGGTAATGAATACTTGATATTCTCCGATCGAGCCGGTAACGCTGGTGGATACTATTTCGGCGTGGTATCAGTTGATGATATTCCCGATAATGGCGACGGCTCTGAAACCTGGACCCTGGAAGTCAGTGGTCATGATTTTGGTCTCAAAGATGAAACCACTGAAAATAAATGGGATGTGGCTGTCATCGGCAATAACATCTATACTTTCTGTGAAATCGAAATCTCGAAATTGTCATACGATGGCTTTGGCTGGGAATATACCGCGCTTCCGCCGTTGGAAGGTGGAATATCCTTTATTTCTGCGCAAGTGGTGGATCTTGACGGGGATGGGGTTGAAGAAATTATTTGCGCCGAATATGCCTTTGGAGAACCAGTTCGGCGAGTTGTGTTGTTGCAGGAAGATGGCGCCGGGGGGTTGATACATACCCCATTAGCAGAAGTCGGAACTACTGAGAGACTTTTCGGTTCTGCCTACGGAGATATCGATCTGGATGGATATCTGGATTTCGTGTTTGGTACCAGATTTGGCGATCCTCATGCAGCAATTTATCGTTTAGCTTATCGTGGCGGAGATATTACCGACCCGCTAAATTATGAATTTACAACGATCGATTCGCTCTATGCTGATGGTGGTATCTGGAATGTCATCAATCTTGCAAATGTGAATGATGATCCCTATTTAGAGGTACTCTATACATCCAGTACCCCGGCTGGAGTGTTCCCGAATCTGGGAACCAAACCGATTGTCGTGCTTGGCTACAATCCCGGTGAACTACCAGAGTTTGACAATCTGGTCATTGCTGAAGAAGTGTTGCTCAACGGCGAGACGCCTACCGGTCTGATGTTCAAACCTGGTAGAATTCTGGATAACGGCAACACCATCTGGTTCCTGGGAATGGATAATGCTAACCGACAAACTTATGTCTTCAGATCCATTGACGGTGGCAAAACCTTTACCCATAATGAAACGCCGATCGCCGGAAGAGCTGGTCAAATGGATGCCTTCGATGCCAATACGGCTCTGGTCGCGATGGCTGATGGTAAGATCTGGAAAACCGAAGACGGCGGCGCAACCTGGACCGAGAAATATTCATACATGATCAGCGTCATCGCTCCTGGCTGGTTTAACAGTATTCGCGTACTCAATGACAACGTGGCAGTTGCTATCGGAGACATGGAGCCCAACGGTAATATGCATTTCGTACGCACTGAGGATCAGGGCGATAGCTGGACGGAAATTACCGGGATTGATTATTTGAACTCAGCCTATGGATATTATACCTGGGGCCTGGCAGGATGCAATGTCGGTGAAAGCATGTGGTACGCCGGATTAACCATGGAATATAATGCCGGTTTCCTGTTCCGAAGCTACGACGCCGGCGAAACCTGGGAGAGCTTTGCGATCTCTGATGAGGTGATTGATCGCTATCCGCGCGCGATTACCTTTTTAGATGATAACAACGGAATGATCGCAGACCGCGGTGGCTACGTGATCAAAAGCACTAACGGCGGCGAGACCTGGGCAGTGGCAAATAAGCCTGATCCGGAAGGTTGGGTTAACGGTGTTGTGGCGATTCCCAATACCAACATTATCATTGGATTAGCCGATGAAGGTGTTTATTTCACCAACGATCTGGGGTCAACCTGGGGAACCATCAATACCCCTGCCGAAACCGATGACGACTATTTTGTCAGCGGTCTTTTTCTGAATCAAAATTTCGGCTATGTCTTCACCTATAACGGACAGGTTTTGCGTTTTGAAAATCAGTTAACAGGAATTGCCGAACAACGCAGGGATGTGATTCCAACCGATTTCACTCTCAGTCAAAACTATCCCAATCCGTTCAATCCTACAACAACAATTGCTTACACAGTCCCTAAAGCAGAGAAAGTTACCCTTAAAGTCTATAATTTAAACGGCGAAGAGGTTAAAACTCTGGTTGACAGAACTGTGGCACAGGGCATGTATTTTGCACAGTGGGATGGAACAGATAATTCCGGCAGAATAGTGACAAGCGGGACCTATCTGTACACTCTTAAAATCGGCAATCAACAAATAGCGAAGAGAATGGTTTTCTTGAAATAGCAAACTGCTGTTTCGTCTATTGTGTTGACTGACTGTCTGTTGCATAACCTTGAAGATTTTTAACGAATCGAGATATTTTATAAGGTTATGCAACAGTTCTTTTTTATAACCAATTTCAATTCACTAATAGTTCACAGATTCACTACCATAAATTTGGCTGATTTGTGATCGATACGGCTAATCGGGGAGAAAAGCGTGTCCGTTGTTTTAAGGAATCAGCTATTAACATTATCCTGACATGCTTATTACCGAGGATATTATGAATCTGTTTTATCCAACGAGCCAGCTTCTTGGATGATTAGAAACAAGCAAAAATGCCAACAGTTATTTTGTTCAACTGCCAAAACTATCCGGTAAAAGTGCGACGAATTATTGCACGGACTGTGAAAGTGTCTGCATAGAAAAAACTATGAACCCTTTTTTGTTCTAACTTTTAATGCTATGATAATTAAAGAGTAAGATCGAACAATTTATACGATTTAATTTTTGGTACATTATTTGTTAAACAAATTAAACATTTATTAAATCAATATTTCGCGCATGTGCAGCACTCTGGACAGAGACATCCTTCTAATTTTTCTCAGGCTTACCTGATGCAATGGAAAATATTTTTTCAAATAGTGGGTTTCCACACACACATTTCAATAACCAGGTGAAGCGAAAGGAGGTGAGATTTTAAGAAATTGTTTTAGCAGGATATTAAATCATTTTACAAACCAGTAGAGGAGGAAAGTTCTATGCGCAACAAATTTACGGTTGTTGCTCTGTTGCTTTTTTTGGTATTAATATTCTCCGACCTTGCCTTTAGTGGCGTTACCGGAAAAATAGCCGGCATGGTCAAGGACAAACAGACTGGAGAAGCTTTAATTGGCGCCAATGTGATTATCGAAGGGACCACTTACGGCGCGGCAACAGATGTGGAAGGTTATTACTTTATCATCAATATCCCGCCTGGAAAATATCGGGTGAAAGCAATGATGATGGGGTATAAAACCTTGATTCAAAATGATGTTCAGGTTGTCATTGATTTGACGACCAAACTCGATTTTTCCTTAGAGCAAACGGTTTTAGAAGGTGAAATTATCGAAATTACTGCTGAGCGTCCTTTGATCGAAAAGGATGTTACTTCCAGCTCGACCGTGACCACAAGCGATCAGATTGACAAGATGCCTGTCTCATCATTTTCTGAGGTTTTGGTTACAACCCCCGGGTTTGTTGAAAGCGGCACCGGTTTGAATCGGGAAATCAATGTCCGCGGTGGTCGAACCAATGAACTGGCATTTATGATCGATGGCTTTTATGTCGAAGACCCGTTAATGGGTGGAATGGGCAGCGATGTTGCCAACGTCGGCATTTCAGAGCTGGCAGTCATGACCGGAACATTTAACGCTGAATACGGCGAAGCCATGTCGGGAGTACTAAACATCGTGACCAAGGAGGGTGGAAGCAACTATAGCGGGCGTGTTCGCTTTTTTACTGATAAAAATATGAACCCCCACAGCTACAAATATCCCTATAAATATCTGGATGAAAACGGACGCTGGGTTGACAAAGATGGTGAACCAGTAACCGCAGCTTATAATCCGCAAAGCACGCCGGGGATAAATATTTTTGATGAAAAATTTTGGGAGCGACGAACCAAAGAGGTGTCAGATTTTAATACCTTCCATACAGAAGTGGATTTCGGCGGTCCGATTCCATTACTGGGTATGGGCAATTCGTTCTTTATCGCTGGTGACGCTCTGGATACCGATACCTATCTCGGCTGGACCGGTCAACCCTATCGTAAAGAAAGACGGGCGAATGCCAAACTTGCATTGCGCCCATTTAATTCGGTTAAGTTGGTTTTCGGCGCGGTCGGTGGACAACAGCGCTATCGCAATTATTCGCATACGAACAAATATACACCGCAGAACCTCGGTACTAATTACGATACCAATCTGATGCTCAACGGAACTCTGACACACCAGTTAAGCGCCAAGACATTTTACACGATAAAGTCATCGATTTTTTCCACCCATCGAGCCTATTATCGCTACAAAGCTGAGGATTTCTTCAGCATGCAGGATGAAAACGGCGACTGGCAGATTTGGAACGAGGATGGCGTTTACACCGGACTTGCCGCTCCGTCTTATGCGGATCAGGAATATGAGTTTAATACGGTGGTTTTTCTGGATTCAGTATGGACATCGGGCGGCGGCGCAGTCTGGGAGGATCGTGACAACAAGATCATCTCCGGAAAATTCGACCTGACCAGCCAGATTACCAGGGTTCATCAGATTAAGCTGGGATTTGAATTAAAGGAAACACAGCTCTCCTATCACTATGTTTCCGGACCCTATCGGGTAATTCCGAACGTTGAGAAATATGAACACAAACCGATTGAAGGTTCGGTTTACCTTCAGGATAAGATGGAATTCGAAAATCTGGGCATTGTCGTTAATGCAGGAGTTCGTCTCGATTATATGGATACCAGGGCAAAATATATTTTTGATCCCCTTAAGCCGACTGCCGAGTACGTGATAGATCCTTTGACCGGCGAGGAGAGACAAAATATGGTCGATGCCGACAAAAAGCTTCACATCAGCCCGCGTCTTGGATTTGCGCATCCGATTATGGATAAGGCAGTGCTACATTTTGCTTATGGTCATTTTTATCAGGTGCCGCAATATTCCTATTTGTTCCTGACTGAAAATTTGGATGACCCAAATTATCCATTTCCCAATATGGCTATCAGTCAGATATATACCCGTCTGGGTAACGCCAATTTGAAGCCGGAAAAAACCATTGCTTATGAGATGGGTGTGGCGACAATTTTAGCGGAAGACATTTCGCTGGATGTAACTTTCTTCTATAAAAATATTTATGATTACACGACATTCCGGCGCTATCAGGCGGTTCCAGTGCAGTATCATCGATTCATTAACCAGGATTACGCCAATGCCAAGGGAGTGGAAGTTACGCTGAAAAAGCGATTTTCCAATTATTTTGGCGGTCAAGTCAACTATACGCTTTCAAAAGCAGAGGGAAATGCTTCGGATGTGACCTCTCATTGGAATGATTGGTACAACTTTTCGGTAAACAAAACTTACCCGCCAAAAAAGACCATTAATATGCCGTGGGATCAAACGCATACTGTAAACTTTGTGATCGATGTCGGTAAACCGGGCGTCTGGGGAATTAATTTGCTCGGTAATTATGGCAGTGGTCTGCCCTATACACCGCTCAGCAGTCGCGGATTACGCATCGACGAACCCAACAGCGCTCGCAAACCATGGACGATGACAGTAAACATGCGCGCCACGCGAACTTTTAAGTGGTCAGGATATATCTTTACTCTCTATGCTGATGTCGATAATCTGCTGAACAAGAAAAATGTTTATATTGTACATGGTTCAACCGGGAAGCCCGATATTAATCTTAACTGGGATTATTCCGAAGATTGGATCGACCGACCCTACTATTACGGTCCACCCAGAACTTTCAAACTTGGCTTAAGCGCCGGGTTCTGAGTTGAATTCGTTAATAACTGATGGAGGAAAATGTTATGAGTAAAAGGGTATTTCTCCTATCTGCTGTCATCTTTTTTATTTTAGGTTTGCAAGCGAGTGTTTTATCACAATCTTCAGCCGGGATGACCAAGTGGGAGTATTACAATAAACTGAGACAAGAATACAATCAAGCCCCCGCTAAAAGTCTGGCTAAACCGGCTGGTTTTGAAGATCGGAAGTACGGCCGATTCGATGTCGGCAAGATTGGGCTTGAGATCAATAATGCCAATGTACTGGGATATAGCCGGGAGATGTTAACCTTTGAATATCCCATCGGCTCAGGCATAACTTACCAGTGGTGCCAAACTCCGATCATCGGCGGTATTCTAAATGGTGAAAAACGGGTGTCCAACGGTGGGCGTGGTATTTATCAACTGCTCAATGAGGGACATTTTGAACCGTTACCGGGCTATGATTCCGGCATTGGGGAAAATGGTCTGGCCATGAGCAACAAGCCAAATTCCTGGGCTTCGGATTGGCCCGCTGATGTGTATCCCATCGGTAGCGACGGCTTTCCGGGAGTACAACCTGATGGTGAAGTCGCCGGTGATGCTGAGGGTATTTGGATGGCAGTTGATGATTGTGATGATTGTCAGCAAATCACACCATTGCATATTAAAACTTACGGCAGGGCGATTCAATTCTCCAGCATTCTGGCTGAAAACATGATCGTCTTCAAATACTATGTTACCAATACCGGTGTGGACACCATCTACGATTGCTACGTCGGGGTTCATACTGATATGGATTGTCCCGAAGAGGGGAATAACGAATGGGAAGATGATTACGGTTATTACATCTCGACCGAAGAGGATTCGTTACTGGGAAACTTTCTCTATATTTGGGACGGCGATGACAAAGCCGAAGGTTATCTTGAAAAAGATGTCGCCTGGCAGGGGCTTAAAATGCTTGAGACCCCGAAAAAGGGACCAAACGGCGAAGAACTCGGTATGACAACGCTGGCAATTGCCACCTATACTGATTTTTATGCCTTGCCCGACCAGCCGGCGCTTTACGATCAATTGGCTTCGGGAATCAAGCCGATTGATAATGTCACCCCACATCCGGGTGATTGGACCCAGACACCAAATACCTACGGTCCGGATATTACTTCGCTTCATGGTTCCGGTCCGTTTAATCTGGCGCCCGGCGAAACCGTTACCTACACTTTTGCCAATGTTTTCGGTACGGATAAAGCGCATCTACTTGCCAATGCCGCGCTGTGTCAGACGGTTTATGACCTTGAATACAGAACCGCAAAGCCCCCGGAGCAGCCCAATGTACGCGTTGTTGCAGGAGACCAGCAAGTAACGCTGTATTGGGATCCGGAACCCAGCGAAAGTTCTATTGATGAATTCACCGGCAATAATGCCTTTGAAGGCTACAAAATTTACCGCTCAACAGATCGTGGTCTGAGCTGGGGGAAACCGATCACCAATGCCAGGGGCTCTCTGGTGGGATATGTGCCTATTGCCCAATGCGATTTGGACAATGGAGTCACGGGAGTGAGCACTCTCGATCCCTATTTTTACCTCGGAGACGACACCGGTCTTTTCCACAAATTTGTGGACCGAAATCTTAAAAACGGTGTGGAATATTGGTACGCTGTCTGCGCCTATGACCGCGAGGATGTTTGGGGTATTTTACCGGTGCCGCCAATGGAGAATTCGCGTCTTTCAGTGGCTCACTATCCCGGCGATAATACGGTTGCCGTTGTTCCGCAGAAAAAACCGGCGGGATTCGCATTCCCTGAAATTCAACCCACCACTTTTGGCCCGACAACTGTTGAGCTGTTGTGGGAATTATTAGATGAAAACGCGGTGAAAGATAATGCCTATACCATCACCATCGATGCTTCGGTTACGACCAGAAAAACTTTTTCGGTCTATGATAGTCTGTTGGATAAGCTGGTCATTGAGGAGTGTCCCAATTTCCGCGGTGAGGAAGATACCCCCACAATTGACGGCATCAAATTGCTAATTGTGGACGAAACTTCGGTGATGTTCGATCCGGATCGAAGTGGGTGGATTAAAGCTACCGGAGAAGCCAGCAATTGCAACTGGAAATTATCCACTGCCGGCGTCCCGGTTCCTTACGATTACGAGGTTCGTTTTAACGCGGCAGGGGATACTGCATTTTATCCACCGACAATGATTTTACCTTTCCAAATCTGGAATATTACGTTAAATCAGCAGGCGGATGTAGCAAACTTTACTCCTTCACCAACGGACACGACGCCTGAAATGCGCGCCACCTGGACCAGCGGTGATATTATGCAGATTCGCGAGTTGATCGATGGAAGAGGTAAATTGACCTGGGCTTTTATCATGGCTTCCGATCCGGTAATGATTGATACCACAATCAATGAGGTCGATACCACGGTCGTGGATCCGAACTGGGTGGATGTTCCGCCGCAAGAGGGTGATATCGCCCAATTTTTCAGTAAGAAACCATTGACTTCGGCTGACAGTTATTTATTAAGAACATCGAAAGCATCAACAGCCGGCGCTACCGAAAAAGATCTCGATCGAATCCAGGTGATCCCAAATCCATATATCGTAACGTCGTCTTATGAAACGTTACCCTGGATTAAAGAGCTCCAGTTTCATAATTTACCTGAAGTTTGCGATATAAAAATATTTACCATTTCCGGCGAGTTGGTGCAAGTTTTACATCATCATCCCGGGAGCAACGGTTACCGTGGACCGGCGGTTGAAGCATGGAATTTATGGACTTACAACGAGCAGGAAGTCGCTTTTGGCGTCTATATCTATCATGTCAAAGCTGAGGGGATTGGTGAAAAGTTGGGCAAATTTGCCATCATCAAATAATCTCAGGTTCGGTTCAATCGGTCTAATCCTAAATCTCGGAGGAAAAAACATGTATAAAAAAGTTCTATGTATGATTGTCACCCTCCTGTTGAGCGGATCCCTTGTCTTTGCCGGAACTGACAATGTCGGTACATCGGCTGCCAACTTCTTGAAAATTGGTATCGGACCTCGGGGCACCGGAATGGGAGGTGCGTTTGTGGCACAAGTGAATGACGTTACAGCATTGTACTGGAATCCATCAGGTATAACCCAGGTGCAATCACTTGAAGTGGGCATTGCTTATACGGACTGGATTCTGGACATTCAGCACAACTTCCTTGGGGCTGTTTATCCATTGGGAAAAAGCAACTACATCGGATTGAGTTTTATTACGCTTTCTATGAGCGATATGGAAAAAACAGAGCCGCTGTATCCTGATGGCACCGGCGCGTATTTCAGCTCCAGTGACATGGCGATTGGTTTATCTTATGCCCGGCAATTGACAGATCGTTTCTCGGTTGGCATAACGGCAAAGTTTATTCAAGAAACGATCAGTTTTTCGACCGCCAGTACTATGGCGATCGATGCCGGTACCCAGTTTGACACTGGATTTCATGGGTTAAAAATCGGCGCCAGTATTTTGAATTTTGGCGGTAAAATGACACTAAAAGGTACCGATCAAATGACCAAAGCGGATATTGACGCGGTGATCGACGGTAACCCGGAAAAAGAAGCCCGGTTAGAGACCAAGGGCTGGCCGCTGCCGCTGATCTTTCGCTTTGGTATGTCGATGGATTTTATCAATTCCGGAAACAACCGGCTGACCGGTAATTTTGACTTCATCGATCCGCGCGATGTTAATCCCTACGGTACAATCGGCGCCGAATATACCTGGGGTAACGCCTTGTTTTTACGCGGTGGTCTGATTTATCGATCCGAAGATTTTAATGAAGAAAAATTGTTGCATTATGAAGAACTGGAATTGATTTACAAAGTTCGTCCCGCTTTTGGTGCAGGAATTCGTTTCCAAATTCCCGGTTTGAAATCCAGAGTGAGAATGGACTATTCCTACACAGACCTGGGGGTGTTGACCAATTCTCACAATTTTTCTTTTATCTTTAATCTATAATCTTTTGTTTTTTTATCAAATAATTATTTATTTGCAGCGCCTCGTTTCGATCACGGGGCGCTGTGTTCATTTTTCAAATGAAACATTTGAACGAAAAGACGGTAGTTGAAAATGCGTTTTCAATTTTTTGTAATGATAATTTTCATCGCAAGCTCTGCGATTACCCTGGCAGCAAAAGATGATGATAAAGTAGAAGAGCAACAACATGCATTTTTTAGATTGATATTGTCAGATGAGCTGCAACAGGTTTACGACGATATTTACATCTCGGCTGAAAAAAATAGTTGGGAGAGCAAGTATTGGAAAATATCTGATCCGACACCGAACACCGAAAGGAATGAATATTATCAGGAATTCTCAGAGCGAGTCGAATATTCAAAGAATAATTATTCCAATATTATTGCACCGCTATTTATAGATGACCGTGGGAAATATTATATAAAATATGGCGAGCCGGATGACAAGGTTATCTCCGTCGGCATCGGGAAGCCCTGGGAAGACAACGAAACCTGGGTCTATTATGATTTGAATTTATATATCGATTTTGTCTATAAAATCGGTTTTGGCTTTCGAGAAGTTAACAGTTTATTCGAAGCCGTCACATCCGGACCTTCAAACACCAAAGTTCACATCGCCTCAAATCTTTACCTGGAACGAGAAACATTGCATCAGAAATATTCCAAATTTCGAAATATCTCCGATGGCAGCCATGGACTCATGGCGGAATCCTATTTTTATCAATGGACCGAAGATCTGTCATTGGAAAAAAAAATTATGCTTGAGACCATTCCGCCGTCGAAATACTCCTTCAGCTACCACAAACAACCACTTCACGCCGCCATTTCCAGTTCGCTGTTTCGGGCCGATCTGGGATTTTCTCGGGTCGAATTTTACTACTCGTTTCCGCTCAACGAACTTTCGTTCCAGAGCGGCAGTCAGGTCCCGTTTGAAACTTTGGTCAACAAAGAGGTCGTTATTTTCAATCAAAAATTTGAGAAAATGCTTCAGAAAAATGAGACATTGAAGCTATTCGCTGAAAACCAGGAGCAGATTAACAGACGAATATACATCAATCAGCACAATGAAGAGCTGCATCCGGGAATCTATAATATCGCTCTCAAACTTGACAATATCGGAGGCGAACGGATGGCGATTTTGCGCGCCCAACTTAACGTCCGGGATTTTTCCACCGACAGCTTACTGGTCAGTGATATTCAATTCTCATCAAATATCAGAGAAAATGTTCAGGAAGCGCGCAATTTGAAGCCCAATGGGATACAGGTTTTTCCCTATGTTGGCAATACAATCAATAAATCGCGACCTATTTACCTCTATTTTGAGGTATATAATTTAATGACAGGTTCCGAGGATCGATCAAGATTTAAAATCGAGTATGAAGTTAAATCCCTTTCAATGGAAAATATATCCGCTTTGACCACTGCCATTCAATTTATTACCCGTTTGGGTGGAAAAAAAAGCAAGGAGACGATTGGCAGTTCTTTCGAGAGTGAGGGAGAAGGGGAATTTCAGCAAATATATCTGGCAATTGATTTTTCCGATTTCCCGGCTGGTCTGAGCCAGATAACTATCCATATCACCGATTTGAAATCGAATAAGAGTACTTCTGCTCAAAAGCGCTTTGTCCTGAAATGACAAACCTGCTATTTTTTTCTCCGGAAACTCTATACTTCTAAATTTCGAATAAAAATTACAATTTTCCTGTTTCCATGATATAGCCGAACTGCTTTTCAAAAAGATGTATATGCATTGCTTTAATCTTGTATGATAGATGATCCAGTATTTCAAAGTTTATACATTTCACTTACAAGTACGATACTGATGCCATCGCTTGATAATCCTGATTATTTGACAGATAATAAAATTGAAAGATCAAGGCACTTATTTTTGCAAATTTTTCAAATAGAGCGATGGCATTAGTCCAAGTCTCCTTGTATGTTGGAGACACTACTCAAGGTCAAAAAAAAGCTTGCACAATTTGCATAAAATATATATCTTTGTAAAAAAAATAATAGCCAGCGAATGAGATGGAAATCCATTCTTTCGCAACACATTTCTTTCCATTTCGCCGGGAAACAGTTTTAATAATTAGAGAAAGGAAGAATGATTTGACAGGTGAGGAGAATGATGAAACGTATTGCAGTATTGAGCAGCGGCGGTGATGCCCCGGGTATGAACGCCTTTATTCGATCAGTTGTGAGAATGGCGATTGGAAACGGTCTGGAAGCTTTCGGAGTAATGAGAGGTTATCAGGGGCTAATTGACGCTGATATTGAGCCATTACATAAGCGTTCAGTTAGTAATATCATTCAGCGCGGCGGTACCATGTTGCGCACTGCTCGATGTCCCGAATTTAAAACAGCAAAGGGGCAACGTCAGGCAATTCGAAATCTAAACGCGCACAATATTGATGGGCTGGTCGTTCTGGGGGGCGATGGATCATTGGCAGGGGCGCTGGCGTTGCATAAGGCTGGTTTTAAAGTGATCGGCGCACCAGGAACAATCGATAATGATCTTGCGGGCACTGATATGGCTATTGGCGTGGATACAGCCCTGAATACAGTTTTGAACGCGATTGACAGAATAAAAGAAACTGCATCTTCGCACGAAAGGGCGTTTCTGGTTGAAGTGATGGGCAGGAATTGCGGATATATCGCTCTGATTTCCGGAATAATCGGCGGCGCGGAAATGATTTGCATTCCTGAAAAGGATTTTGAACTGATGGATGTGGTTAAAGTCGTCCAGAAAACCTACATCAGCGGCAAAACCCATTGTATCATCATCGTCGCCGAAGGCGCTAAACACTCTACCCAACAAATCAAAATCACACTCGATGAGCGAATTGAAGAGGCGGGTTTTGAATCGCGCGTTACCATACTCGGACACATCCAACGGGGCGGCTCACCAACCGCGTTTGACAGGTTGCTCGCCACCCGCCTTGGCGCGGCGGCGGTGGAATTGTTGTTGAAAGGTGAGAGCGGCAAAATGGTAGGACTTGTCGGCAATAAAATTATGGCGACGCCAATTAAAGAAGTTTTAGAGAATCGGAAACAACTGGATATGGAATTGTATGATATGGCAAGAACACTGGAATTTTGAGATAATACGGGATTGGTTGGCTCAATGAACAAGGTTAAAACGAGCATAAAACTAATCACTAATGACACAGATTACCCGGATTATCATAGCGCAGTAAACTGCAATACAGGCATGTCATTGCGAGGAGCGAAGCGACGAAGCAATCTCTTAAATATTTGATAAGATTGCTTCGCTCCGCTCGCAATGACATGCTGACTAAAAAC
>DSAU01000032.1 GCA_011046315.1 bacterium | reverse complement strand
GGTGAATGAGCCGTATCCGGTTAAATAATTCGACGCCCTACCCTTGGCGATTGAATAGGTGTAATTCATGGTTGCGCCCCAAAAACGTCCGGCTCGCTTGGTAAAAGTGAACTCCAATCCTTTGATGTTTCCGTAATCGGCGTTGGTAAAAACATTGAGTTCAATATTCTGAATGCTTCTGCCGACAACTTTCTGCCAATTCATTAAGTTAGTAACATCCTTGTAGTATCCAGTGATGGTAGCTTTGATATCATTGGTAAACTGATGCTCAACTCCGACTTCGTAAGCTACTGTTTTTTCAGGGTTGAGGTCGGGATTTCCGATATAATTTCCAACTTTTGTCAAAGACTGGATTTTGTTATTCCGGTATAAATAATATCCATCGGGTCGCTGAAAATAGTGGCCATAGGTGAAATGCAGCACATCTCGATCGGTAATGGGATGAGAAATGCCCAGTCTGGGACTGAACTGATATTTGGTTTTCGCTTTTTGCGGATCAAGAAAAATTGGGATATCATCTTCTCCTACCCGAGTATAGGGGTAATTATAGTCTCCGGGAAAGTAAATATAATCTGATAAGCCGTTGGGATTAAATAGATCAAATCGCATTCCAATGAGCGCTATGATCCCGGCGAACTCCAATTTATCCTGAATATAAGCAGCAAAATCATAAGAATCCTGATCCCAGATGTCCTTACGAACCGCAGCCAGATTAAGCGTCCAGCTAATATTTTCTGCTTTTGTTTGATGCAACAGAAATTCAAGACCACCTTTAAGTAGATGATTATTGGTTACCTGGCTGACGATATCTGCTTTTATGCTGTGAGTCCAGGATTTTTGGTCTCGATAGCCAGGATCATCGCCGCGCACCCACCAGTAATTACTCTCTCTCTCACGATAGATCGGATGGGGTCCCGGCTTGTTAATATCCCAGACAAGATCCTCATCGGTATCGCCATCACCATCCCGGTCTTCAACATCCCGTGTCGCATAATGATAATTCGTATAGAAGGTGTTTAAGCGAACTTCATAAAATGTACGTGGACTCAGAGTATGTGTCCAGAGAATGTAGGCAAGGTCACTGTTCTGTTGGCGACCCCACAAATAATCCAACATACCACCGACGTAATATGTTTTAATTAAACTGTATTCATCTCCATCAAATACCCCTGGGGATTGGTTCAACAACCCCTGCTGTTCACGGTATTTGCTGGGGTCTTCTACGTAAATGTAATGGTACAATGTATCATTGGTAACATATTTATATTCGTTTTCCTGATAATCAGGACCAGGACCATATTTTGAAGCAGGAAAATAAAAATCATTCCATTCAGTATTGCTCAAGATGCCACCGAAAACCAACTTGTGAGTTGGAGTTATGTTGTAGGTGATCTTTCCTTGATAGGATTGACTGAGTGACTGCTCATTGGGATAATATCCGCTTCTTTTGTCGTTTATATCCCCGGAAAGTGAAAAAGAGAGCGAACCAGGGAGATTGATACCAAGTTTTGGGAGAAGGTGTGTTGTGAGAGGTTCAGGTCCGCTCAAATTAAATTCATAAATATCCCTCAACAGCCTGGTATTTATCTCGTCTGAGCGAAAATCAGTTGATGACATGCGCAATCTTCCGGCATATTTTTGCTTACCTTCTTTCAACGCCAGGTTCAGGATTCCTGATTGAACATTGCCATATTCGGCTCCAAACCCACCTAATGACACTTCAAGCTCCTGAATTCCGTATTCAGGCACATCGACAGTAAATCCGCCAAGATTACCGGAATAGGTTCCCGCCGGGTCTTTAACCGGTATTCCATCAACAAGCACCAGTACCTCGCCGGATCGTCCTCCACGAAAATGATTGCCAACGACGCCGGCTTGCCTTCGAGCAATCTCTTGAAAACTGTCAATGGGCAGCAAAGCTATTTCCTCTGAAGAGACAAAGTGTCTGGTGGAAACTTCGTCCTTCTGGATCATCGGACGTTCGGCAACAATGGTTACGGTTTCGCCAGCCTCTAAAACTTCAGTTGATAATGAAAAATCAACCCGGGTTGTAATATCAATAGAGACCCTCACATTTTCGATGGTGACAGCCGTATAACCTATCATCGTAGCTTGAAGCTGATAGTTGCCGGCAGGCACATTCAGAATGATATAATTACCATCAATATCTGTCGCCGCGCCCAACGTTGTCCCCTTGATAACCACATTCACTCCCGGAAGTGGTTGATTTGTCTCCGAATCGACCACTTTCCCGGCGATTTTTCCAGTAACCCCGGCAAAGACGTTACTGAATAAGAATAAGAATACAACCAGAAATATTACTTTTTTAAACATCTCCTCCTCCAAAGATAAATTAAAATATAATGATTAAATAAAACTTGAAACAGTAACTCAATGAAGATAAGGTAAAAAATTTAACTGAGCTTATAAGAAGTAGATTTATGTTGTAGCCTGGCATCATGGTTTGGATTTTCCTTTCAGAATCCATTGTTAGTTACCTTTACTAAAGATAAAAATTCTTTTATTAAAGTCAAGTAAAATCGAAAAAATTATTTCAAAAAATACACACACTGGATCTAACTATACCGCAGCAAATATCTGGGAACTAACAAATGCACACCTTAAATAATACTTTTAACTTGAATTATTCATAAACTTAATAATTCTGGACTAAAGTCCAACTGTTATGCAGATTTTGGCTTTTGTCTAACCCCAACTTTAACAGGCTGTCCGAAAATGGCTATTTTATTACCTGAAAACCGTTGAAACGGTTATTTAATTGGTTTTATGTCGGCATCAACACCCCAATAAATTGGGGTGCTACTTCAATATAAACATTGAACTAACACCACGTTTTAACGTGGTGTCTTTTCAATAAAAACCGATCATTAACAACCGTTTTAACGGTTTATTTTACTTTTCGGACAAGCTGTTAAAGCTGGGGTCAGTCCATTGTTCGTTCCGGTGGGCTTCAGCCCAAATTTGTGAATAATTCAAGTTAAAGATCTTATCATCTGCCAAATAATCAAGTTATCAAGCGATGGCATCAGGCTACGTCTCCACCTACAACTGAGGTTGAACACAGAAATATTAAAAAACACTTGCCATTAGAAATATTTATTTGTATATTCATTTTGATAATAATTATCATTATTAAATTGTGAGAGAAGAAATGGTCATGTCAACTATTGAAAATCGGTATCAGCAATATTTGCGCGATCACAAGTTTAAATCTTCCAAGCGCCGGGATATAATTTTTCAGCAAGTTATGAAATCAGCCGACCATTTTACAATCGATGATCTTTATCAGGAGCTGTTAAAAAATGAGCCTGACATCGGTATCGCCACAATTTATCGAAATATTCGACTGTTTGTAGAAATTGGAATTATTATCGAACACTCATTCGGTGAAAAAAAGGGTTTTTATGAATTGATCAAATCTCAATTGCCGGATCATGGTCATTTAATTTGTCAAAATTGTGGAAAAATAATTGAATTCGAGTACAAATCGCTCGACCAATACAAGCAACTGCTTTTTAAAAAATATAAGTTTAAAATCACTTCTCATAAATTGGAAATTTTCGGATTTTGTCCGAAATGTCAGGAATAATGAAAACGAATTGGAATAAAGAACAATTACTTAAAATGGCAATGAAAACGAAATCGGACACAATAAATAAACAAACTGAGCTGAACAAAAAACCGCTTATTTTAATCGTGGGCAATCCCAATGTCGGGAAAACCACTATCTATAATAAACTTGCACAAAAACATGCCATTACCGCAAATTATTCCTTTACTACCATTGAATTGAATTCTGATTTTATACAAATCGGAACGGATATTTACGAGTTGGTGGATACGGCTGGCATCTATCGGTTGGATAATCCATCTGAAGAAGGTCAACTGACAAGAAAACTGATATTTGATGACCGTGATAAGATCATTATTCAAGTCATTGAAGCGGCAAAGCTGGAACAATCGCTGCTGCTGACTGCACAACTGCTCGAATTAAATCTGCCGCTGTTGGTTGTTCTCAATATGAATGACGAACTGGGAATGCACGGCATTCGAATAAATTCCCGAGTGCTATCGGAATCGTTGGGAGTTCCGATTATCGAAACCATCGCCACCGAAAATAAAGGGATTGATAATGTTAAAAAAATCCTGTCTTCTTTAACAGTGAGTAAGAATCCCAGAAACTACCCCATTATCTGTAAAAAATATTTTAAACAAATGGAAAGCATTTTCCCGGACAGCAATGGTCCACCACAGTCAATTTTTACGCTCTACGCGATGGAAGATCCATTCGCAAAAAAATGGCTTTCCGAACATTATGACAGTCGCACAGTGGCACAAGTCAATCAAAATTTCATCCGCTTTATCGATAAATATATTGTCAATCTGTCGATCACATTTCTCAATTCGCAAACCAACTGGATTCGCAATGTGGTCAACAGCGTTGTCCTGAAAAAAGAAGAGCTCACTAAATTTGGTGTCCAAAAATTCGGCGAGCTGTCTCGACATCCCATTTTCGGCTGGTTTATCATGATTGGAATTGTGGCTGTAACCTACCTCATCGTCGGAAAATTTGGGGCAAGTTTTCTGGTTACTACCATTGAAAATCAGCTTTTTGCACCGCTAATCAGCTACCTGGAATCGGTGATAACACAACCCTTTTTCAAGCGAATGATCATCGGAGACTATGGTCTGCTAACTACCGGCTTGTTTAATGCTGTTGGCACCGTACTTCCGATCATCACACTGTTCTTCCTAATGTTGAATTTATTAGAAGATACCGGTTATCTGACCAACTTAATCATTCTTACCAGCCGCGTCTTTAAAAAAATTGGGTTAACCGGCAAGTCGATTTTGCCAATAGTACTGGGATTCGGCTGTAAAACCATGGCAACCATTTCCACAAAAATCTTGGACACCAAAAAAGAAAAATACATCGCTATTTTCTTGATCGGGCTTGCCATTCCCTGTTCCAGTCAAATGAGCATTATCATCGCCGTGCTATCACGGGAACCGTTGTTGGCTTTCGGGCTGGTAATGTTTATTTTGCTCATCCTTGAAATGAGTGCGGGATTAATTTTAAACAAGATAATTCCTCAGGACAAACAGTCAGACTTTATTATCGAACTACCGCCGATACGGATCCCGGATGTTCGGCTTCTTTTTCAAAAAACATTTTACCGAACCGTCTGGTTTTTAAAAGAAGCGGTACCGCTATTTTTAGTCGGCGCATTTATTCTGTTTGTACTCGATGAAACGTCATTAATGAGATTGTTGGAAATGGCGCTACGACCGGTAGTGGTTGATTTTCTCAGTTTACCCATTAACTTTTCAGAAGCGATGGTAATGAGCTTGGCGCGATCCGAAGCCGGAGCTGTATTGATCATGAACATGGCAGCTTCTGGACAGCTAAGCACGGCACAGGTTATTGTCGCCATAATCGTAATAACGCTGTTCATTCCTTGCATTTCAAATGTGATGGCAATTTTCAAAGAGTTGAAATTTAAAAAATCAGTTATCCTAATTGCAGCAATAACGTTAATTTCCATCTTGATCGGTGGATTGGTGAATATACTGCTCCAATTGATTAATTACCGAGGGTAGTCGACGATGCAGAAAAGAAAACGCTATCGACACAAACAAATCATTTCCTCTCAGCAACAAAGAGAGTTGGATGAATATTTGGAAATTCTCTGGCATTTGCATGAGAAACACGGAACCGATATCAAAAAATTTCTCAATGATGTTAACAGCGATTGGGATCCATCGATTTCAGAGGCGCTTAAACAACGGGGATTGGTTGAGGAAACTCCGAGCGAAATCAAGTTTACACCGAAGGGTGAACGCAGTGCTCGACAACTTATACGTTCACATCGTCTGGCTGAGCGTTTATTAACCGATATTTTAAATTTAAAAATTGAGCAGGCTGAAGCCGGCGCCTGTGAATTCGAACATATCGTGATACCCAGTATTGTTGACGGGATTTGTACATTGCTGGGACATCCCAAAGTCTGTCCCCATGGATTGCCCATACCGGAAGGACAATGTTGTCGCGAGGCAAGGAACTCTGTTGATACCGCCACCCAAAAAATTACCGAACTCAATACCGGACAACAGGCAAAAGTCGCCTATATTAACACACAATCGAATCCGCGAATGCATCAACTGACCCAACTGGGAATAAAACCGGGCGTGACGATCAGGATTCACCAAAAATACCCGGTACTGGTTGTCCGCATTAATTCTACACAAATTGCACTGGATGAAAATGTTGCTAAAGATATCCTGGTCTGGCACGAGGAAAATTCGTCATGATAGACCTTACACTCTTTTGCTTACCTGCACCCATCAAAAAAAAGCAGTTGCACCAATTAATGGCAACTGCTTTTGTATTTTTTAACAATTCAATAATGCTTTTGCTAATCGTCTTCTCCAGCCGGTGTTTCCGTCTCTACCTTCTCTTTTGTTTTCTTAGTTGATTTCTTTCCCTTGGCTTTTTTCTCTTTGCGGACACTTTCAAATCCAACAAGTTCGAGATACGCCAGTTCAGCGCCGTCTCCCTGCCGCTGACCCAATTTCACAATCCGGGTATAACCTCCCGGTCGGGATTGGTAAGTTGGGGCAATATCATTGAATAATTGCTTAATCACAGTTTTGTCGCGAACAGTTTTTAAGACTTGTCTTCTCGAAGCCAGCGTGTCTTTTTTAGCAAAGGTAATCAACCTTTCTGCAAC
This sequence comes from bacterium, assembly GCA_011046315.1. Taxonomy (GTDB): domain Bacteria; phylum Zhuqueibacterota; class Zhuqueibacteria; order Thermofontimicrobiales; family Thermofontimicrobiaceae; genus Kaytiofontadaptatus. Next base: position 12,138 of record DSAU01000032.1, on the reverse strand, counting down.
AGGTCGAACCGCTTTTGCTTTCACTGCGGTAGTTTTAATACGTTTATGAGTGAATAATTGGGTTGTCATATTCGCCAACAACGCTTTGCGATGGCTTGCAGTTCGATTGAGTTTATTGAACGCTTTTCGATGTCTCATTTTTCCTAATCCTTCAATCAATAATTTTCAGATTTGAGATATTTGTCCACATCCATGCCAAAGTGGAGACCTTTTTCATCCAGAATTTTGCCCAATTCGGTAAGGGATTTTCGACCAAAATTTCTAAACTTAAGCATTTCCTGCTCATCCCTTCTCACCAGATCACTGATGGTTTTTATGTTTGCAGCCATCAAACAGTTGTGAGATCTGACAGAAAGCTCCAGTTCATCAACACTCATTTTTAACAGTTTTCGAATTCGGATTACTTCTTCATCAATTTCGGGGCCTTCTTCCACTTCCGGTTCAATATCGAAATTGATGAACAGCTCGATGTGATCCTTCAATATTTTCCCGGCGTAAGTGAGTGCATCATCCGGGGTAATGCTGCCATCGGTAAAAATCTCCATAATCAACCGCTCGAAATCCACTTTTTGACCAACGCGGGTATTTTCTACATAATAGCTGACCTTTTTCACCGGCGAAAATATTGCATCGATGGGAATTGTGCCAATCGGTTGATCCGGTATCTTGTTCTCCTCAGCCGGGACATAACCTTTGCCTCTGCCGATTCTAAGTTCCATTCGGAATTCAGCTTCGTCATTCAAAGTCGCGATATGCTGGTCTGGATTAAGAACTTCAAAATCAGTGGTCCCGTCCATGATATCGCCAGCATTAAACTCTCTGGGACCTTTTAAATCCAATACAACTTTATCAGGTTTTCGATGAACAAGCTTGATGCGCACCTGCTTTAAATTGAGCACTAATTCAGCAACATCTTCCACCACACCGGGGATTGTCGAGAATTCATGCAAGACATTCTCAATCCTGATTGATGTTATCGCCGAGCCAGGCAACGAAGAAAGCAGAACGCGACGCAGTGCGTTACCAATGGTCAGCCCAAAGCCCCGTTCTAAAGGCTGAACAACAAATTTTCCATAATTATTGGTATATGTAGATTCGTCAAGTTCGATACTCTCAGGCATTCTAAAATTTAGCCAGTTCATTATTCAAACTCCTCAACACTTGAGGTTTAAAGTTACTGTTCCTATTGTCAACGTTTTTGATAAACGTTGTAAAAAAATTACTTGGAATACAATTCAACGATTAACGATTCATTGATCATGTCCGGGATATCCTCGCGATGGGGAATGTTCATGAACGTACCGATTAGATTGGCTTTATCAAGTGTTAGCCAATTATACTGACGATCATCCCTTATCTTGCGCAACGATGAGTGAATTGTTTTAAGTTTTTTGCTGTTCTCTTTAACTTTAATCACATCACCGACCCGCACATGATACGAGGGAATATCCACCAATTGATCATTAACCAGAAAGTGGCGATGTCGAACTAACTGTCTTGCTGATTTACGCGAAGGAGCAAAACCCAGCCGGTAGATGACATTATCTAATCGACTCTCCAGTAATCGTAACAGATTTTCGCCGGTAATTCCTTTCATTTGATCAGCTTCTTTGAAATAATTACGGAACTGCGATTCCAATATTCCATAAATACGGCGGACTTTCTGTTTTTCTCTCAACTGTATGCCATATTCCGACTGCTTAAAGCGCCTGGTTCTGCCGTGTTGTCCCGGAGCATATCCTTTTGTTTCAAATGGACATTTGTTCGAAACACATTTGTTGCCTTTCAAAAAAAGTTTTTGTCCCTCTCGGCGGCAGAGTTTACAATCCGGTCCTGTATATCTTGCCATCTATTAACTATCTCCAAATTAGATTATAATAAATATTTCTCTGATTATACGCGACGTTTTTTTGGCGGCCGGCATCCGTTGTGCGGAATTGGAGTTACATCCTTGATCGCCGAAATTTCAAGACCGGCAGCCTGGATAGATCGAACAGCCGCTTCTCTCCCTGATCCGGGACCTTTTACCAACACTTCAACGCGACGCAATCCAAGATCCATTGCTTCCTTTACCGCGGACTCGGCTGCCAACTGCGCCGCGAACGGTGTGCTCTTTCGCGAGCCTTTAAATCCTACCTTACCGGCGGATGCCCAGGAGATGACATTGCCGTAATTGTCGGTTAATGATATAATTGTATTATTAAACGTTGCTTTCACATGAGCAACGCCGTTTGCCTCGACCTTTTCACGTTTTTTGACTTTTCTTCCTTTTGGACTTGCCAAAGCTAACCTCCGGTTAAAAGAGTGTTAATTAAAAAACAAACTTTAATGTTATAAATAATTTCTTGATAGATTAAAAAAAAACCAAATCCTGGTACCCCTTTCAAATTCACTTCTCGAATTCAGGGGGATTTCCAGCAAATTTAGCTCCCCTTCTTCTTTATACCGACAGCCCGTCGCTTTCCTGACCGGGTTCGGGCGTTAGTATGCGTTCTCTGCCCCCGAACCGGCAAACCTCTGCGGTGTCGAATTCCCCGGTAACACCCAATATCCATCAATCGCTTGATATTCATAGAGACTTCGGTCCTCAAAGCACCCTCAACCTTGTAATCGGATAAAGCGGTTCGAAGTTTACCCAGGTCTTCATTACTCAAATCCTTGACGCGAAGATCTGGATTAATCTGGGCTTTTTCGACGATCTCTTTTGCAATTGCATTCCCAATGCCGTAAATGTATGTCAGGGCAATTTCAATTTTTTTCTCGTTGGGAAGATCAACTCCTGAAATACGAGCCAAAATGTCCTCCTAAATTTAAAAAGATTCTAACCTTGTCGCTGTTTATGTCGTGGATTCTTACAGATGACGATCACTTTTCCTTTTCTGCGAATTATCTTGCATCCGTCGCACATTTTTTTTACAGAAGATCTGACTTTCATGACTGCTCCGCACTGTTCACAACTCTGTTTTTAATCACGTTTTTTCTATTTGTAACGATAGGTGATTCTCCCCCGGGTTAAATCATAAGGGGACAATTCCACTGTCACTTTATCACCAGGCAAAATTTTGATAAAATGCATTCTCATCTTTCCTGAAATATGCGCCAATACCTGGTGACCATTCTCCAATTCCACTTTGAAAGAAGCATTGGGCAGCGTTTCAATAATGGTACCGTCCACTTTAATTGCTTCTTCTTTTGGCATAAAAAAAACTCCCTTTTACCTACCTAATGTTAATATTTCAGGTTGATTATTTGTAATGAGAACAGTATGTTCAAAATGAGCTGACGGCAATCCGTCAGCGGTACGCACCGTCCACTTATCATTATCAAATACAACCCTGTAGTCCCCCATATTCACCATCGGTTCGATAGCTAATACCATCCCTGGTTTCAAGCGCGGACCCTGGTTGGGTTTGCCATAGTTTGGAATTTGAGGGTCTTCATGCAGTTGTTTGCCGATTCCATGTCCAACCAGATCCCGAACAACAGAAAAACCAGCCTTTTCAACATGTTGTTGAATCACATGGGAGATATCAGATAGCCGATGGTTTTCCTGTGCCGCATCGATCCCGCGCTGCAACGCTTGTTCAGTTATCTGTAGCAACCGCTTAATATCATCAGTGATTTCACCGATCTGATATGTTTTGGCAGCGTCTGAAAAATAATTTTTTTTTTCGACACCGATGTCAATCCCAACGATTTGGCCCAGTTCGAGTTTGCGATCATTTGGGATACCGTGCACAACCTGATCATCAATTGAAATACAAACACTCGCCGGAAAACCTCGATAACCTTTAAAGGCGGGTTTTGCGCCTTTTGATAAAATAAATTTTTCGACTTCCCGATCAATCTGCCGGGTTACAATTCCCGGTTCGATAAGTCTATCGATCAGTTGAAACGTTTCGATTAAAATTTCACTGCTTCTTTTTATCAGCTCAATTTCTCGGATACTTTTAATATTGATCATTAATTTAACGCTAATATTTCTGCTATCCTGTGCTGAATTTCTTCAACAGATCCTGCTGCGTTTACAGTCTTTAATTGGCCTTTTCTGTTAAAATACTCTTTCAAAGGTTTTGTTTTCTGTTCATAAACACCAAGCCGATTGCGAACTGTTGCCTCTGTATCGTCAGAACGCTGAACGATTTCTCCGCCACAATTCAGACACCGATTGTCCTTTGGCGGTGAATTGGTAATTAGATTATAATCTTTCCCACAAACACGACAAATGCGCCGGCTGGTGAGCCGTTCTATTATTTTGGCTGCACTCAGTTCAAAAGAGATCACATGATTGAGCGTTAATCCGGCACGCTCAAAAATAGTTTCCAATGCTTTCGCCTGGCTTACAGTTCGAGGAAATCCGTCTAAAATAAATCCCGGCTGACAATCCTTTTCCTGCAGCCGCTGCTCAATCAACCCAATCATAACATCATCAGGAACGAGCTCTCCCTCATCGATAAAAGATTTTGCTTTGTTTCCCAATTCAGTCTGATTTTGGATGGCGCTTCTCAAGATTTCACCGGTTGATATATTGGGAATTTGCAATCGCTCGCTTAACAGTTTACCTTGTGTCCCTTTTCCGGTTCCCGGTGGCCCCAACAATATCAAAATCATGGGAACTCCATTTTTCTTAATATCTTCTCCTGCCTTTGATTTTACCGCCTTTCAGGAAACCGTCATAATGTCGCATGAGCAAATGCGACTCGATCTGTTGTATTGTATCCAAAGCTACACCGACAATAATCAACAGTGATGTTCCGCCAAAAAATGTTGCAAAGGTAAACGAAACATTGGTGAACTTAATCACAAAGTACGGGAAAATCGCCACCATCGCCAAAAAGATCGAGCCGGGCAGAGTGATCCGCGTCAGTATATTATCAATAAACTCGGCAGTGCGTTTACCGGGTCGAACGCCAGGGATAAAGCCGCCAGATTTTTTCATGTTATCTGCTACATCGACCGGGTTGAAGGCGATGGCTGTATAAAAATAGGTAAAAAAGACAATCATCGCACCATAAATTAGCCAGTAGACAAAAGAAGTATATTCAAAATAAGATGAAACAACGGCAACAAAATCACTTGCCGGAAAAAACGTTCTAATCGTATTCGGGATAAACATAATTGATTGCGCAAAGATAATCGGCATTACACCCGCTGTATTCACCCGCAGCGGGATATGGGTGCTCTGCCCACCATAAATTTTTCTACCCACTACCCGTTTCGCATATTGAACTGGAATTTTCCGCGTTCCTTGAGTCAGCAGCACAACGGCTGCGACGGTCAATACCATCACTACCAGCAAAATCGCTTCAGTCAGCACGGCGCGATTACCACCGATCATCTGATCAATTTCTGTGGCTAAAGCATTGGGAAGTCGAGCAACAATTCCGATATAGATAATCAACGATATTCCGTTTCCGATGCCGCGTTCAGTAATCTGCTCACCGAGCCACATGATGAGCACACATCCGCTGGTCATGGTGAAAATCGTAAAAATTTTGAACATCATGCCCGGATTGGGAACGACCAGTTGACCATTAAACGGTTCGATGCTTTCTAAAAATACTGCCAATCCATAAGATTGAAGTGCGCTTATCAGAACAGTTCCGTATCGAGTGATTTGGGTAATTTTCTTCCGTCCTTCTTCACCTTCTTTTTGCAGCTTCTGAAAATAAGGAACCACTGCCCCTAAAAGCTGCAAAATAATTGATGCTGATATGTAGGGCATAATTCCCAACGCAAAAACTGTGGCTTGCATCAGAGCTCCGCCGGCGAACATGTCGTACAGGCTGAAAATTCCACCGCCTCCCATATCTTGAAAAAAGGCAAACAAAACTTTACCGTTAATACCCGGCACCGGAATGTGTCCGCCGATGCGATAAATGACCAGTATGAATAAGGTAAATAATATTCGCTTCTTGAGATCAGGAATCCGAAAAATGGTTTGAATTTTATTTATCATAGAACGGAAATCCTCCCCTGCGCTGCCTCTATTTTTTCCTGTGCAGATTTGCTGAATGCATGGGCTGAAATTTCTATTTGCCGATCCAAATCACCGATCCCCAAAACTTTTACCGGAACTTTTTTCTTTTTGATCAAACCTTTTTCATAGAGAACCTGGGGATCAATTTTTTTAATCCTTTTAATCTTTGCCAAATCCTTCAGATTGACCACCTGGTATTCCACCCGAAAACGATTAAAAAATCCCCGCTTGGGCAGCCTTCGTTGCATAGGAGTCTGTCCGCCTTCATATCCTGGTTTTGATTTAAATCCGGATCTTGAACGCGCTCCCTTGTGCCCGCGACAACTGGTGCCACCATGTCCGGATGCATTTCCGCGGCCAACACGTTTACGTTTTTTTCGTGAGCCGGGAGCATATTTTAAGGTACTTAAATTCATATCTGCCTCAACGTTTAACCAATTTCTTCCACTTCGACTAAATGAATTACCTTATTGATCATTCCTCTGATCTGTGGGGTATCGTTGTGCTCGACGGTCTGATGCATTTTTCTCAAACCGAGCGTCCGAACGGTTAATTTTTGTTTTTGATGATAACCAATCAGACTTTTTTTAAGGGTTATCTTTAATCTTTTTTTCTTCTCAGCCATAAACCGTCTCTGATAATTTCATGTTAAAAGCAACTTTTTATTTTCAATTAAACAAGTGGTTTGTCGAATACTTCCCGATAGGTAATGCCACGTTTTCTGGCGACACTATTCACATCCATTAAATCAGTTAACGCCTTCATGGTTGCCTTGACCACATTGTGCGGATTTGCTGAACCTATGGATTTTGTTAAAATGTCCTGAATTCCAACAGATTCCAATACCGCACGAACCGGTCCGCCGGCGATCACTCCGGTTCCCGGAGATGCCGGTTTTAGAAACACCTTTGCTGCGCCATATTTTGCCGTGATCTGATGTGGGATCGTTCCTCTGACGACAGGAATGCGCACCAGACTTTTCTTGGCGCCTTCCGCTCCTTTTGTAATGGCTTCAGTTACTTCATTGGCTTTTCCCAACCCGATACCAACATGGCCGTTACCATCACCGACCACGACGATAGCGTTAAAACTAAAGTTTCGACCGCCTTTGACAACTTTGGCGACTCGATTGATATGAACCACCTTTTCCTGTAAATCTAATTCACTGGGATTGATTCGTTCAACTTTTTTCACCGATTAATTCTCCCAATTATGTTTAAAATTTGAGACCACCTTCGCGCGCGCCATCAGCCAACGCTTTAACTCTTCCGTGATAGAGATATCCATTGCGATCAAAAACTACTTTTCCCAACTTCAGATCTTTAGCCTTTTCTGCAACCTTAACTCCAACCAATTTGGCGACTTCTGTCCTGTTTCCGGCTTTGGACAACTCATCCTTTAAATTCGCTGTCAAACTGGAAATCCCAGTAATCGTACGTTGATTGGTGTCATCCACCAGTTGCGCATAAATATGTCTGGCACTGCGAAATACGACCAGGCGCGGTCTGTCCGGCGTTCCAAATATTGTTTTTCGAATATGCTTTTTAGTTTTTAATCTTGCCAACTTCTTTTTATCTTTTATTGCGCCCATACAGCAATTTTTCCTTTAAATTTTTCTCTGTTAATTATGCCGCAGTTTTTCCGGCTTTACGACGGATGTATTCGCCTTCATAGCGGATTCCTTTGCCCTTATATGGCTCTGGCGGCCTAAATGAGCGAATTTTAGCCGCAACTTGTCCTACCAGTTGCTTATCAATCCCACTTATGAAAATATTTGTCGTTCCTTCCAGCTTAATCTCAATCCCAGTCGGCGGTTTGAACAGAATTGGATGCGAATACCCAATACTCAACTGCAGGCTTTTTCCTTTCAATTCAGCGCGATAACCAACGCCGACAATTTCCAATTTCTTTTTAAAACCTTCAGTAACGCCAACGATCATATTATTAACCAGAGAGCGATATAAACCATGCAGCGCGCGATGGGATCGGTTGTCACTGGGACGGCTAAGTCGAATCTCACCGGCTTGCTGGTCGAATTCTATCTGGATGTCAGGATTGATTTCTACCTGCAAATGATTTTCGCCTTTAGTCGCTGCAATTTGGTTTTGATCAATCTTGATGTCCACACCTGGCGGAACAACAATTGGTTTTTTACCAACTCGTGACAATTTTATGCTCCTTAAAATATTTTTTTAATAAATATAACAAATTACTTCTCCGCCAACGCCATATTGTCTGGCTTCTCGATCCGTTACAACGCCTTTGGATGTTGATAAAATTGCAATGCCAAGATTATTCAGAACGCGCGGTACCTCGTGCGCTTTAACATATTTGCGCAATCCTGGTTTGCTAACTCGCCTAATATAACTGATGACGTTTTTATTATTTTCATCATATTTTAAATAAACGCGGATCAGCCCCTGCTTTCCATCATCAATGATGATATAATTTTTTATATAGTGATATTTCAGTAAAATTTTAGTGATCTCTTCTTTTTCGCCTGAAAAAGGAATATCGACCTTGGCGTGTTTTGCCTTGATCGCATTTCGGATCCTGGTCAAATAATCGGCGATTGCATCTGTCATTGACATTGAAAATTCTCCATCTATATTGTTAAATTACCAGCTCGCTTTAACCACACCAGGAATTTGTCCCTGATGTGCTAATTCTCTAAAACACAGCCGGCACAGCCCAAACTTTCGATAATACGCACGGGAGCGTCCACATCTCGAACATCGATTATATTTGCGAACTGTAAACTTTGGCGTTCTTTTAGATTTTGCTATCAGTGCTTTTTTAGCCAATGCACTCATCTCCTCATTTGTTTTCATCAAGTAATTGATTTCGTGAACTAACAAAATTACGCATCAGTGCCTTTTCTAATAAACGGCATTCCAAATCCCTTTAACAATTCTACAGCTTCTTCATCAGATTTCGCCGATGTAACGAGCGTGATATTCATGCCGCGGATTTTTTCAATTTTATCATAATCAATTTCCGGGAAAACGATCTGTTCCCGAAGCCCAATGTTATAATTGCCGCGCCCGTCCATCGAACGATCCGGCAAACCGCGAAAATCACGCACCCGCGGGATCGCTACATTGATCAACCGTTCTAAAAATTCGTACATTCGCCAACCACGCAGCGTCACAAAAGTTCCGATCGGCATTCCGGCGCGTAACTTAAAGTTTGAAATCGCTTTTTTTGCTCGTGTGATGCAAGGTTGCTGACCGGTGATGGTCTTTATTTCATCCATCGCCAAATCCAACAATTTGGAATTATCGACAGCTTCTCCGATCCCCATATTCACCACAATTTTTTCCAGTTTGGGGACTTGCATGATATTTTTATATTTAAACTTTTTATGCAAGTCTGGGACAATTTCGTTACGATATTTTTTCAATAAATTGGGAAAATAGTCCATTTTTTTTCCTACTTATAAAAAGGTTTCAACTACTTGGCTGCTTTTGAAACAATCATTTCACCACATTTTTTACAATAACGAATACGTGAGACCTTGTTGGTTGTCTGATCAACGGCTTCTTTCATTCCGCTTTTGGTCAATTGATTACATTTTGGGCAGATCACCATGGCATTTGAAGCGTTAATAGACCCTTCGCGCTCAATAATTCCACCTTGCGGAAGTTTTTGACTAGGCCGAGTATGTCGCCTGATAAAATTTATGCCTTCAACAACAATGCGGCTCTTTTCAGGATAAACTTTTAACACCCTTCCCTGTTTTCCCCGATCATCACCGGCGATAATCTGTACGATATCATCTTTTTTTATATGCATAACTGGCTCCAGCAAATTTTTAAAGTACTTCTGGCGCTAATGACACGATTTTCATGAATTGATGTTCTCTTAATTCTCTGGCAACAGGGCCAAAAATACGGGTACCTTTAGGTTCCTTCTGTTCATTAATCAACACGGCTGCATTTTCATCGAAACGAATATAGGATCCATCATTTCTGCCGATCTGCTTTTTGGTCCGGACGATCACGGCTCTGCTTTTTTCACCCTTTTTAACGGCGCCACCCGGAATCGCTGATTTTACACTAACCACGATAATATCACCCACACTGGCATATCTCCGTTTTGTACCGCCAAGAATACGGATGCACATTATCTTTCTGGCGCCGGTATTATCAGCCACATTTAATTTTGAATATTCTTGAATCATGGCTTGAAAAACTCTCCTTACTTTTCAAACGCGATCTATTATCTATTTCCTATTTTGCTTTCTCAACAACTTCGACCAAACGCCATCTCTTTTTCCGACTCAACGGACGAGTTTCCATGATTGTCACAACATCGCCAAGGTGACTTTCATTTTTTTCATCATGCGCCATAAACTTACTGGTCTTTTTAACATATTTTCCGTACAACCCATGCCGAACATAGTTTTCAACTTTGATCACCCGGGTCTTTTCCATTTTATCGCTGACCACCTGACCGGTTTTGCTTTTTCGATTTCCCCGTTCTGCCATTTCTATTATTTCTCCAACTTACAATGTTCTGTTAACGCGCCTCGCGCGTACCCAACTCATACTCCCTGAGCACTGTTTTAATTTTGGCAATATCTTTTTTGATGGTTCTTATGCTCAGTGGATTATCCAACTGATGAGTCGCATGTTGAATCCTTAAATTATGCAGCTCCTCCAGTCTGTCTTCCAGGAGCTGTTCAATTTCAGCTTTGGATAGTTGTAATATTTCATCTATTTTCATTGTTTAAACTCCAAAATCCGTTCGACTGACAAATTTCGCTTTAATAGGTAATTTGTGAGAAGCGAGTCGGATGGCTTCCTGAGCTGTTTCTCTGGGAACTCCTTCGATCTCAAACAATATCCGTCCCGGTTTAACAACCGCTACCCAGAATTCCGGCGCGCCTTTACCCTTACCCATACGGGTTTCGGCAGGTTTTTTCGTTACCGGTTTATCCGGAAAAATTCGAATCCATACTCTTCCCCCACGTTTGATATGTCGCGTCATAGCCACACGGGCAGCTTCAATTTGACGGCTACTAATCCAAGCTGGTTCGAGTGCTTTTAGTCCATATTCTCCAAAAACGACCAGCGAGCCGCGGATGGCTTTGCCTTTCATCCTGCCACGCTGTTGTTTTCTAAACTTTGTCCGTTTCGGCATTAACATGATATCTTATCTCCGACGAAATTTTGACTATTGATTATTAAATTTCTCTCCCAAACAGAGCCAGACTTTGACGCCGATAATTCCGTAAGTAGTTTTAGCGACCGTGTATGCATAGTCGATGTTGGCTCTGAGCGTATGTAACGGAATCCTGCCTTCTTTGTATTGTTCGGTTCGCGCCATTTCTGCGCCTCCCAATCTGCCGGCGCAACAAATTTTGACTCCTTCGGCGCCCATTCGCATTGATGACATAATTGCTTTTTTCATGGCGCGGCGAAAACTTATCTTGCCTTCCAACTGTTTGGCGACATTTCGAGCGACCAGGTAAGCGTCAAGCTCGGGACGTTTAATCTCTTCAATGTTTAATTGAATATCTTTGTTGGTAATTCGCTGCAATTCAACTTTGAGTTTATCAACCTCCGTTCCTTTGCGCCCAATAACGATGCCCGGACGCGCGGTATAGATGGTCAAAGATATTTTTTTTGCCGTTCGTTCAATATTAATCCGGGAAATTGCCGCATGTTCCAGCCTCGCCTGAATATATTTACGCAATTTTAAATCTTCTTCTAATTTTTCAGCAAAATTTCTTTCATCAAACCAATTGGAATCCCAGCTTCGATTTACTCCCAATCTAAAACCTACAGGATTGACTTTCTGTCCCAAATGATCCTCCTAGTCGTTAATTACTCACCAATTTGCGCCACTTTGATAAAAATATGACTCGTCGGTTTACGTATTCTCACCGCCCTCCCCATGGCAGCCGGGCGGAATCTTCTCAGCACAATGCCCTGATCCACGCGAAGCTCTTTAATGTACAACTCATCAGTATCTACTTTTGAACTTCCTTCGAGATTCAGCATATTTGCCACTGCAGACAGCAATGTTTTTTCCAAAGGTAAACAAGCCGATTTTCTTGTAAAATGCAGTATGTTTAAAGCCTCTACCACATTTTTTCCTCTGATAAGATCAGCCACCTGTCGTAACTTCTGTGGGGATACTCTGATATATTT
>DSAU01000540.1 GCA_011046315.1 bacterium | reverse complement strand
GCATTCTTCTCAAGAAGGTGCCGATTTTCAGCGAGTTGAAAAAAAACGAGCTGCGAGAATTTGAGCGCATCATTCACCAGCGCCGCTACAGCAAAGATGAAGTGATTTTTTACGAGGGCGAACCGGGGCTGGGGATGTACATTATCGAATCCGGCTCGATCAAAATATACAAAGACTACGACAAAAAAACCCGGGAAGAACTGGCAACGCTATCCAATGGCGACTTTTGCGGTGAAATGGCGTTGCTGGATGAATCGCCGCGCTCTGCCACAGCGGTGGCGGCTGAGGAGACCAAATTGCTCGGCTTGTTTCGACCGGACCTGTTCAGTCTATTGGAAAAAAAAGCCCGACTGGGAAACAAAATTTTACTGAAGCTGGCGCAAATGGTGGCAGAACGATTGCGATTGAACAATGAGGAATTACAGCAGCTCAAACTCAAACTGGAAAAGGCAGACATCATACAATGAACCAATACACACTCATTGATCCGGAAAATCGCAGCCAACAGCGGCGGGACAATCAATTGATCATCGTTCTTAACAGCAGTACCTTGAAAAAAATAGTCAAATATTTGGCGCTGCTATTGATACTGGCGTTGTTCATCAAACTGCTGCCCTATATCAAACCGCTGTTGATCAGCCTGGGCATCTCTTTCATGATTTCGTTTATTCTTTATCCGTTGACGGATTTTCTGGAAATGCGCGGGCTGCATCGCGGCGCCGCGGTGCTGGTGATTTTTTTACTCATCGCTTCATTGCTAACGATACTGTTGCAATTTTTAATTCCGGTGCTTGCACCGCAAATCGCGTCGATCACCGAACTGATTCAGCACGAAAATCCCGAATCGCTGGTGGAAAAACTGGAGATCCTTCTCGCCGAACGGATTGAGGCGCTGCAAAATCCGGAAATTGCCCGATCGGTGAGTGTCAAGCTGAACGCATTATTTCAGGCGTTGCTCACAAAAAGTTTTGATATCATTTTATCGATTCTCTCCTCGTTCATTTTGATCATTACCATTCCGTTTGTCACCTTCTTCATACTCAAAGACGGCAGAAAATTCAGAAAGGGGTTGATACAACTCATCCCCAACCGCTATTTTGAGATGTCGCTGAATTTGATGCACAAATCAGGCGAAAAGCTCGGCGGCTACATCCGCGGTCAGTTGATGGTCTCCACAGTGATCGGTACGTTGTCAATCATAGCCCTGTTTATTCTGGACATCCCCTATTTTTTCATTATCGGAGTGGTTGCCGGTCTGGCAAACATGATCCCCTATTTTGGGCCCTGGGTCGGCGCTCTACCCGGCGTGATCGTAGCATTCATCGAAACCGGCTCCACTGCGGCAGTAGTCTCGGTCATCATCGCATTTGCGCTTATCCAATTGCTGGACAATGTTCTGGTCTCTCCGGTCATTGTTTCCAAGAGCGTGCAAATTCATCCGCTGATGGTGATTTTGGTGCTGCTGGTCGGCAGCAGTGTGGCGGGAATTCTGGGAATGCTGATCGCGGTACCGGTATTCGCTGTAATCCAGGTGGTGGTCAAGGAATTGATCTGGGGCTTTAAAAATTATCGCTTAATGGGATAATCGAAAAAATGGTCGTCGCGGCAGTCGGATCATACTGAGTAAATTTCCAATTGACCAATTTTTGATCACTTTTTGAATCATCGATGGCTACCTTTGGAGAAGTCCAATGAAAGAACTGATTACCATTGAACGACACATACTGGAAAAGCAACAACATGGCTTTCCGTTAGCCACTGGCGAGTTCACCCAATTATTATACGACATCACCTTTGCCGCAAAAATTATCAGCCGGGAAGTGAACAAAGCCGGTCTGGTTGAAATTCTCGGCTCTGCGGCTTACGAAAATGTACAGGGTGAAACTGTGCAAAAGCTGGACGAGTATGCCAACGAGGTGATTCGCCGCGCCATGGACCGCACTGGTCGCGTCTGCGTGATGGCATCGGAGGAGGTGGAAGGTGTGATAATGGTGCCGAAAAATTATCAACAGGGAAAATATGTACTGCTTTATGATCCGCTCGATGGATCATCCAATATTGACGCCAATGTCTCCATCGGCTCCATTTTTTCCATTCACCGCAAAATCGATGATGAAAATCCTGACAAAATCAGACAGTGCCTTCAAGCCGGTGTTAACCAGGTGGGCGCCGCCTATGTGGTTTACGGTTCATCCACCATGATGGTTTACAGCACCGGCAATGGTGTCCATGGGTTCACGCTCGATCCCAGCGTGGGCGAATTTTTGTTATCGCACGATAACATTCGCATCCCGGACCATGGTAATATCTACAGCGTTAATGAAGGCAACTATGCTTACTGGGATCAGCCCACCCAACATTTTATCAACTATCTCAAAAGCCGGGACAATCACACCGGCAAACCGTATTCACTGCGCTATATCGGTTCGATGGTGGCGGATTTGCACCGCACCTTACTCTATGGCGGTATTTTTCTATACCCGGGCGATGCGAAAAGCCCTGCCGGGAAATTGCGGCTGCAATACGAAGCCGCGCCGATGGCGTACATTTTCGAACAAGCAGGCGGCGCTGCCAGCAACGGAAAACAGCGCATACTGGACATCCAGCCGACAGAACTGCACCAACGCACGCCGTTGATAATCGGCAGCAAAAACGATGTTCAATTGGCAGAACAGTTTATCAATCAAAATTGATAAATCTTCAAGGTTAATCCCATAACTATTGATATGACTGACAGGTTATTATTATTTGGGCTAAGCCACATTGATTGGAAATGGTATTCGCATATCAGCACTTTATGCGAACCTCATTCAACTGGTCATTCACCTTTTAGCAACCCGAGCTAAAATCGCTGCCGATACTGCGACATACCAGAGCTGGCGACCGGCAAACAGTTGTCAAAATTTTTTCGCCGAACCAGATCGATTTACCGCCGTATTGTTGAGTGTACCCTGGTTTATATGCTACCGAATAATTGCCAATTTTCCGGTTCTGCGTTCGGTTTCATTTTCCACCAAAAAAACATAAATTCCGGAAGCAGCTTCTTCGCCGCGTTCGGTTTTCAAATCCCAGCTCAAACGTCGGCTGTTATCAGTCGATTTTAAAGTACGAATCAGCTTTCCGGATGGCGTTAAAATCTTCACCACAACGTATCGAGTCAAATTTACAAAAGTGATTTTCTCATCTCCGGCGACGACCTTGCACGGATTGGGATAGCTGAAAATCTGGGACAGATCATGGGGACGCCAGCTTACTGATGCCTGACTGCCCTGGCCGGTTTGCAACGGCACGCCGCCGGTGGCGCTGAATACATTTTTCACCGTAATCACCAGCTCCATCCCCAGAGTAACAAACAGATTGTTTGGCGCCAGCGACAAAACCACCTGATCCGCTCTTGCTGAACTCAATGCAACCTGCTCAATGTTAATTTCCGGCTCAATGATATAATTTTTTTCATCACTGCCAGTCAGCGGATCAACCGGCAGATTAAAATTCAATGCAATTTTGTGTCCGGCTACAATTTCAGCGTTCACTACAAAAAATCGAACAGCTTTCTCTAATACAGAAAAAAGGGCGAGGTTACGCGTGGTGTCAATGGGAGTGCGATCCCGGTCAAAGACCTCCTTCACCGCGATCGTATAATCGCCGGCTGAAACTGTTTTGCTGTCCAAAGTCAACAGCACCTCTTCCCCGCTTCTGGCATCCACTGCAGAGCTGATCTGCAGGGATTCAGGCGAAACCACGTAGGCGGAAACTTTGTTGATCGATGCGTCCATGGGTTCGCTAAACCGCATCCGAACCTGATTGGGAGCCAAAAACCAGGCTGACACACAAAAAGGCCGGCGCCCCGGGATCGCCATTATCGGCGCCGTAGCCTGGCTTTCAACTTGCGGATAACCGGCGCTGACCGCGTACCAGTAGCTTTGATTCTCGATAACCGCACTGTCGATATAACAATTTTCAAAAGTATTTTCCAAAAACTCCAGCGAATCCGCATTAGCGCCGCGATAAATCCGATAGTGGCTGGCGTCGGCAACACTCAACCAACGCAACAACACTTGACGCTCATCCAGCGGATTCACCTGAAAACCAGCCGGCGCTGCTGGTCCGGGCTGGTCCGATAGGTAGCGATCCTGCAACGCCACCGTTGCTGGACCGGTGTTCACTAAAAACTCAGGATAACCATCGCCGTCAAAATCCCCAATGACATTGGCATGCGTGCGTGATGGATTAAAATATCCGCTCACAACATAATCTTCCCGGGCTGGTTCCCATTCAACCACGTAAAAATCAGGGAACACGTTAATGAGCAATTCATCCCTGCCGTCATTGTCAATATCTCCGGCAGTGACCGAGCTGGCAAAATCCGCTGGATTGGCGAATCCGAAAAACGCCTCCTCCCATACGACTTGAAAATCGTTATCTCCCACACCGCTGTAAATTCGGAACAGCCAGTAGCGCCCGTCATATTCATGTTCCAAATCAAGCTCAGGTGAAGAGTGACAACCCACCGCAAAATCGGTTTGTCCATCACCATTAAAATCACCGCTGGCAAGATAATTTATGGCGCCCACTAACGGCAGACGCTGTTGCCAGGTTAGCTCAAACCAGTCATCACCAACACATTCATAAATAAAGATGTCCCCATCTGAATCTCCGATCAAAATCTCCATTTGCTGGTCGCCGTCAAAGTCGCCGATTTCAACATGCGGTACTCCGCCCAGATTAGCGCCGCTGGTGGGATTGGTCAGCGTGGCTTTGAGTTCGTATTGGCCGTTGCCGATATATTCCCGAATTTGGTAGTCTTTTCCGACTCTTCCGATAATTTCGATTTTACCGTCCTGATCGAGGTCGGCAAACCGGCACGCCCAGAACTCGGTCGAATCTGCCCAGATCAGCTCCTGCGGCGGTTGGTCGCGGCGGTTGGACTCAAAAATAAAGGAATTAGGGCCATGACCCGCTAAAATTTCCTGACGACCATCGCCGTTGGAATCGCCGATATCACGCGGAATAAAAATACCAGGCAATAGCTCGCGCGATTGAAACTCACCATTGATAAATTCGAACAAAGTTAAATTAGCGAAGGCTCCTGCCGGGGTAAGTGGGTTACCGAGAATTTCCGCATTTCCATCGCCGTCAAAATCCACAACTTTGTTTAAAGCATAAAGCGGCGGCAGTAAAAAACCCAAATTCACAAACCGGCTGGTCTCCAGTACCGGGTCAGTTAAATTTAAACCATAGTAGCTGCCCGAATTATTAAACTCCGCTGATAAACCTGATTTGTTGATCAACCGCAAGTAAAGCTCGTGATCACCGGGTTCTGTAAAAAGGTAACGCTGGGTTCGCACTTCATAATCTAGAGTAATCTGCTGAAAAGCTTGTTGTGACGCCTTAGTTCGATGGAAAATCGACGCCCTGGTTAAATCATCAGTTTCAAATTCGATTAAATGGCTGCGTTGGTAACCATCAAACATAGGAATAGTCTGAAACGATAGCAATTGCGGCGGGGTTCGGTCGATAAAAATTCGGGTGCTGTGCTCGGCGGTTGTGCCGTCGCGATTTATGACCCGCAGCCTTAAAATGTAAGACGACTCTGCCAGATGATCGATTTCCCAGACGCCGAGAGTATCTTCAATCACCTGCCGCCGGTTAACCGATTGGATTACATTCCAGGATGATGGATTTTCACCCGGACCAAAGGCGAGCTCGTATGAATCCAGTAGCGCTCCGGAAGCCGTCCCCAAAATCGCAACCGGCGATTGATAAAATCCATCATCCAATTCAGGCGACAGGATGGTTGCTTGCGCGGGATAGCCGATTGCGAGCGCCCGGTAAGCATTTACCCTTCCAGCGCCAAAGCAGGGGTCCCATCCATCAACGCCAAGATCGTCGGCGGTCGCATTAAGAATATTGCGGATATCTGAGTGCGTCAAATCCGGATCACTGCTTAACAGCAGAGCTGCCACACCCGCGACCACCGGCGCCGCCGCTGAAGTACCGGAAAAATTGCGATAGCCGTTGCCACGCGCCGTGGTCAGTAGGTTGACGCCCGGCGCTGTCAAATCCAGCGTCGGTCCGTAACTGGAAAAAGTCGCCAAGCCATCGTTGGCGCTGGTCGCTCCCACCGAAATTACCTGCGGCAGTGCAGAGGGGTAATGAATTTCAGCAGAGCCGCTATTGCCCGCCGAAGCGATCAACACGACACCGCTCCTCTCGGCAAACGCCAACACATCGCGCATCATGGGCGAGGTCGCCACATCGCCAAAGCTCATATTAAGAATGTGCGCGCCATTATCCACCGCGTAAATAATGGCTGCTGCGACATCATCCTCTTCCAAATATCCCTGGCTGGTGCCGGCGCGCAAATTCATTATTCGACAGCCGGGCGCAACACCGGCGATGCCGACATCATTAAAAGCGGTCGCGGCAATGATTCCCGCCACTGAGGTTCCGTGCCCGTGTTCATCCCGGGGATCGTTATCGCGCTCCAAATAATCTCCGCCATCCGGAAAATTCGGTGCATCGGTAAAATCCCACCCTCTGATGTCATCGATAAAACCGTTCCGGTCGTCATCCACGCCATTCAGGCTTTCCCCGTGATTAATCCACATATTGTTCATCAAATCTTCATGGTCGTAATCAATTCCGGTATCGATCACCGCAACAATGACACTGTCATTGCCAAGGGTGATTCTCCAGGCTGCCTCGAGCTGAATTTTTCGGATCAACCATTGATCTGGGATCATCGGATCATTGGGTAAATCGTGGACTCGGAAGTGGCTATTGAATTGGGCGTACTCAATCCGTGGATCTGATCTCAACGCCGACAACAATTGCTCCGGCGTTGCGCCGACCGGACACGATAACACCGCAATGCGATCGATGCCTATGTTTTGAGCGGTGGCTAATATTTTGTTCCGCTTAAGCGCCGCAATTGATAACGGTTTGATTTCGATATCATGCGTCCGGTTGAATGAAGCCTGAATATTATCGAGTTTATGCTTGCGAGCAGCCTCGAGATCGGCTTTTGCGTTGAATTTAATGATAAGCTGCTGTGACAATGCTGGCATTGGGCTGAGAAACCAGCCAGTAATCCACAACGTTAATGCCGGTAATTTAACAAATTTTATCAGCGACTGCCTCAACGATTTTCTCCGAATGAGTTATGACTGAGAAGATGAGTTAAAGACCGCAGCAACGCGAGCGCGATCAACAATTCAGCGGTGGTAATATTTAAAACAAACCAACCAGGACCACGGTAGTATTTTTGGAAATAGTGAAAAAATGAACGATGGCTGGACCAGATCATTTCGAGCCTGCGCTTGACAATCGAACTGCCTTTGCCGTGAATGATTTGAACCTCGGGCGTGAAAAGAATTTTCCACTCTTTTTCAACCATTCGTCGGCACCAGTCCACATCGCTGAAAAACATGGGAAAGCGTTCGTCAAGCACACCGACATCGCTCAGCACGGAGCGATGCGTCAGCAGAAACGCGCCCTGGGGCTGTTCCACGGTTTGTCGGCTGCAGTGATCAAAACCACCCATTTTCCAATAATTGAACTCCAAACTTTTGGGAAAGATTAAATCCAGCCCGAGCGCTGAATATAGAATATCGCGATGACGCGGGAATCGCCGGCATGACGGTTGAATCGATCTGTCGTAATTCAAAAATTGGGGTGACGCAACGCCAACATCCGGATCCCGGCGTATCGTTTCTATCAACGCGTCTAGCGTATCGGAATGAACTTCGGTATCGGGATTGAGCAGCAGAATGAACTCCCCATCAGCGATTTCCAGCCCCTGATTCACCGCCCGGGTAAAACCGAAATTTGCCGGATTTTCAATGATATGCCCATTATGCAGCCCGCTGAATTCCTCCAGCGCTGTTCGGACAATGTCGCGGCTTCGGTCCGAAGAATCGTTATCAATCACAATCAATTGTGCCCGAAGATTTTTCAACGCTGCCCGGAGTGATCTCAGACAACTTCCGATTTCTGTTTGATTGTTGAAAGTTACTATTATTATCGAAATATCAATCACGCATAGTTCCCGTGTTTAGTGTTTGAGTCAAAAGCAGCTATCAGGCACCATTCAAACTGGTTAGCAGGCTACTCAATGAATAGCTATCGGAAATTAATAAAAACTGAGGAGATATTCAAGCAAATTGTCCAATGGAGAGAAATTAGTTATCGCTTGCGGTAACTGAGTTGTATCAAAAATCTAAAATAAAAATTATTGATACTATTTGTAGTAGCGAATTTATTCGTTTTATACCATATATAGTAACAAACGACTAAAGTCGTTACTACGAAAGGAGTTTTAATACAGTCCCTTAAGTAACAAAAAATTTTCTCGGCGTCGACAGCCCAGCCGCAACATCGCCATTAAATTGTGAATGCTACAAATCATTTGATAAGCGGATTAAATTTATTCAGCCAGTTTTAGTATGTTTTAAAAAGACTGATCGTCAATTGAACATTTTTTTCAATTGATAGAATGATTATTGACAGAATAATTATTTTTTATTTTTTGTAGATAATTTTAATTTACCAGCTAATAGATAGATAGCGTGTTAGCAATTGCAAAATCATTGTTCCAGAAATTGAGAAATTGGTTTTTTTTATTATTCTGCCATTAATTATTCTGTCTTTTTAATAATACTTTTAAAAACAGGCAAGCGCTGCTGAATAGCTACCAACCAATAGTTGTAAGTTGATCAGCGGTACATACTGTCGCGATCTCTGGTCAATCATCATTCTGAGACTCCTCCAATTTTTTTTGGAGCAGGGCCATTTTCTGTAAATAGATTTCGTTATCCGGGTCTTTTTTAAGGAGCATTTCATAAACGCTGATCGCCTTGGCATATTGGCGCTGGGCAGCGTAGATTTCTCCCAGCGTGGGAGTCACAATTTTTTCCTTTTTTGACGACAGTTGTTCCTGTTCTTTACTGATGTCATCGTCTCTGGCAGACAGCGGGCTGATTGGCGGCGTACTGGTATCGCCGGTTTCCGCATTGTCGCTCTCAGTTTCAATCGATTCCGGCGAAGTACCAAACCCTTCTTCCTCATCTGAATCTTCGCTTTGTTTCATCTTATTCAGTTCAAAGAAAGGGTCGTACTCTGGCTGAGACTGGGGTTCAGCCGGGCCTTCTGATTCTTTTTCTGTAAAATCTTCTTCCTGAGGAAAAATATCCTTGTCGGACAACTCCTGTCCTTCATCTGGTGAAACCGGCTTCGTGGATTGATCCTTTTTTTGATCGGCAGCCGCGTCTAAATCTGAGATGTTATCATCACTGAAAATATCTTCAAGCAGATCCATACTCGCATCTTCATCCTCGATTTGAGAATCGGGCTGATCCTGTTCCTCAGTAGCAGGCAACTGGAAGAAATCTTCTTCATCGGCTTCGGTCTGATCATCATCGATTCCGGTTTCATCGACAACGGCTTTGGCAAACAAGTCACTATCAATCTCTCGCGGCTTAAAACGATCTTCGACCTGTTTTTTTTCAACCGGCTTTGTTGCCTGAGCGAATAGTCGTTTTAATTCTTCGAGCCGTTGTCGGGCATTTACATTGATGGGATCGATACGAATAATTTCTTCAAATGCCATTTCACACGGTTTATGCCAGCCAATTTGCGCCATTAATTCTCCATATTCCCGATGTGCTGCGATGTGTCCGGGATCTTTACTAATAACAAGCTTCAGTTCCTTTTCCGCCTGATCAAATAACCTCTTTTTTAAATAACAATCTCCGAGAAGAAAATGTCCGGTTAAATAATCCGGATGGATCCGAACACCCCTTTCACATAGTTCAATGGCATCGTCAATACGCCCCAACGCCACATAGGCATCTGCCAGCCGAGCGAACAAAATGGAATCGGGATTCTGCTGCAGTTGACTCTCTAAATATTTTAGCTCGTCTTTCAACGATCTTTCCATTTTCAAACTCCGTTTAATGAAAATTATTTGAACGTAAATGCAGTTCTTTCAAATTCTCATCTCAAGTCTGGTTAAAAATAATATTTATTTTCGTAAAAATCAACAATATTTTTGATATGAATAAAAAAAACCTCTGCTACCAGCCGGATACGGTTTTATTGAAGATGTCTGAAACGATTTTTTCAACCGCTTCCTTAATTGCATCCTCACGACTTGAGCCTGCCTGCCCCGGCGCCAGGTCCGGATCGTAAGTACCCCACTGGGTAATGCTCTCTTCCCATATAATCTTTTTTTTCTTCAAATCCTCAAACGCCACAGCAACAGTGATGTAAACCCGGATTTCTTTCACCTGCTCAGCCTGGGTATATGCGCCCGCCTGCTCGCGAATGTTAACAATATCGCCGCGCACCATACTGTCTGCGGTTCGTCGATCGACCACTTTCAATGTATTGTCCTGGGTAAACTCATCTACCAGGGCATCGGTCAAATCTTCCCGCACGCCAAATTCACTGGTTTTATTTTCAAACATGGGAACGGCAACGGTTCGTATATGCGACGGCAGCGCAGAACCGGAAAACGAATAATATCCGCACCCCGTGAACATGGCAATGCTCAGCACAATAATTGAAAAAAGCAGCATTCTCTTCATGATATACTCTGAGTTAAATTTCCCAAATATTTGCAACCGCTGGTTTAATAAGAGGTTTAAATAAAATTTCAGCCTCAAAAATCCAAATTGTACTCTTTAATTTTGCGATACAAGGTTCGCTCGCTTATTTTTAAGCTGGCGGCGGCTTTACGTTTATTCCCGTCATAACGGTTTAAAGTCTCTTCGATCAGCTTTTTTTCCATTTCAGGCACCGACGGCATCACGCGTAGTTCATTAGTTTGATCATCAACCAGCTCTGCCTCATCATGGGGAATGATGATCTGGTCTTCGGCTTCCCAGCCCTTTAATCGCTTCGGCGGAAACAGTCTGGTTAAAATTAATTCTCTCAATTGATGGATTTCGCTTTTCAACTCAAGCAACGCATGATAAATAAACTCACGCTCCACCTGTTCAACCGGTCGGTTAACAGGTATGGGCAGATGTCGCGCGCCCGATTCAAAGCCCTCCAGATGTTTTAACATCATCTGATCATCGATCAAATGTCCTTTTTCCAGTATTATAATGCTTTCAATCAGATTTTTCAGTTCCCTGATATTTCCGGGCCAGGGATAACTTTGCATCACATTGAACGCAGAATCATCGAATCCTTTAAAATCAATCCGGTTGGTAGCAGCAAACTCTTGAGCAAAAGTTTTCGCCAGCAGCGGGATGTCCTCTTTTCTGGTGCGCAACGGCGGCAGCTCTATGGTCACAGCGCGCAGCCTGAAATATAAATCCTGGCGAAAATTGCCGGCTTTCACCTCCTTTTCCAATGATCGGTTGGTCGCGGCAACAATGCGTACATCTGCCTGCCGAACCTCGGCGCCACCTACTCGCGAAAATTCTCGCCCCTCTAACACGCGGAGAATTTTCACTTGTGCGTTCGCTGGCATCTCAGCAATTTCGTCGAGGAAGACTGTTCCACCGTGTGCCAATTCAAAAAATCCTTTGCGCACTCCCACCGCTCCGGTAAAAGCGCCTTTTTCATGGCCGAACAGTTCCGATTCAATGATGCCCTCCGGGATAGCGCCAGCGTTCACAATCACCATTTGTCTGTCACGACGGCGGCTCCGCTTATGTATCGCTCGTGCCACCAGTTCCTTGCCGGTACCGCTTTCACCGACAATCAGCACTGAAATGTCGCTGGGCGCCACCTGCTCAACCGTCTCATAAATCTGCCGGATTGAATCGGAATTGCCGATGATACCCATTTCCTGTTGGAATTGGAGAAATTTTTTATCAAAATTATTGCGATCGTTCATCTGGCTACCTGTTAGCCTGTTTTTTATTCCAGCACTTGATTTAAAATAATAAATTTTAGCTTTATCTTTACTGATCGTTTAGT
Organism: bacterium; assembly: GCA_011046315.1. Taxonomy (GTDB): domain Bacteria; phylum Zhuqueibacterota; class Zhuqueibacteria; order Thermofontimicrobiales; family Thermofontimicrobiaceae; genus Kaytiofontadaptatus. The sequence continues at coordinate 7,368 of DSAU01000540.1, read as the reverse complement.
TCGACGCTTTAGATTTTACAGATAAATAATTGTTAAAAAAGTCTACAGTTTTTTCCAGTCCCTGCTGTAATCCGATTCGCGGCGACCAGCTCAACATTTGCTGTGCTTTTTGACAACTGAGCACACTGCGCAATTGTTCACCGGGTTTTGCCGGACCGTGGATCTCACGGGCAAAACCGCCCGTGAGTTGGTTTAATTTATGGAATAAAACATTGACATCGGTCTCAATACCAGTCCCTACATTAAAATATTCATAACCTTCAACTTGCAACGCCCGGACATTCATTTCCACCACATCTGAAACATAGACATAATCGCGGGTTTGTTTCCCATTGCCATTGATGACCGATTGTTCACCTTTGATCAATTTTTGGGTGAATATGGCGATCACGCCGGCTTCACCGTGCGGATTTTGTCTGGGCCCATAAACATTGGCGTATCGCAACGCGACAGCTTGTAAATTATAGCTATGATGATAGTAGTAAAGATATTTTTCCCCGGTCAACTTGGCAATACCGTATGGCGATAACGGAAGCGTGGGATGCGATTCATCGGCCGGGAAATATTCCTGCTCACCATAAATCGCGCCACCACTGGAGATAAAAATCACTTTTTTCACCCCGGACCTGACCGCCGCTTCCAACAGATTAATCGTTCCCAAAATATTATTTCGAGCGTCAAAAAGTGGGTCCTGCACCGAAACGCGAATGTCCATTTGCGCGGCGTGATGGTTGATCAAATCAAATTTTTCCTGTTCACACAGATCAAACACTGCCTTATCCTGAATGTCCATTTCGATAAATTTGACATTTTGGGGAACGTTGTGCCGGTAGCCGGTCGCCAGATTGTCCAAAACGACCACTTCGTGTCCCAGTTCAAGATAAGCCTCTGCCACTTGCGAGCCAATAAAGCCAGCCCCGCCGGTTACTAAAATTTTCATTGTTGCCTCTCCTTAACGTTGTCATCCAGTTTCGTATTAATCACAAACTTTGTTTCACGCAGATAAAAAAATCAGTGCTAATCAGTGCGATCCGCGAGAGAATTGTTTCTCGCAGATTCCGCAGAGTTACGCAGAAAAAAATCAGCGATAATCAGCGTGATCCGCGAGAGAATTGTTTCACGCAGATATCGCAGATTTACGCAGAGAAAAAAATCAGCGCTAATCAGCGCAATCTGCGAGAGAAAAGTTTTGCGTAGAGTTAATCACTTCTCCCAGCATCATTATTTACAGAGCCTTATATCCGATATCTTTTCGGTAATAAGCGCCGTCAAAGGCTATTTTTCCGACTGCGCTGTAAGCATTAGCAATCGTCTGTTTAACGGTTTTACCCAGAGCAGTAACGCCAAGCACCCGCCCACCATTGGTCAATATTTCACCATCGGATAGTCGGGTACCAGCATGAAATATGATCACATCGTCATCAAACTCACGATTAAGCCCGATGATTTTTTTTCCTTTTTCATATTTTTCCGGGTAGCCACCTGAAGCCAAAATCACACAGACCGCAAATCCATCGCGGATTTGCAAGCTGATATTTTTTAAATTTCCCTCGACACATGCATTTAAAACCGGGATGAGATCAGTTTTCATCAGCGGTAAAATTACCTGTGTTTCCGGATCACCGAAGCGACAATTGAATTCGATCACTTTAGGTCCCTGATCTGTAATAATTAACCCGGCGTAAAGCACGCCCCGATAAGGACGATCCTCCAATGACATTCCATGAACCGCTGGTTGTAATATTTTTTTTAGTACCTGTTTTTTCATCGAATCGTCTAAGAACACAGCCGGCGCGTAAGCGCCCATGCCTCCGGTGTTGGGACCTTTATCACCGTCCAGTATCGGTTTATGATCTTGAGCCGGCGTCAGTGGAACAACATGATCCCCGTCGGTAAAAGCCAGCACTGATACTTCCTCTCCCTGCAAATATTCCTCGATAACAACCCAGCCTCCGGCGTCTCCGAATATTCTCTCCACCATCAATTTTTTCAGCGCCTGCCGGGCTTGTTTAGGGTTAAAGCATACAATTGCGCCTTTGCCCGCAGCCAGACCGTCGGCTTTAATCACGATTGGTACATCAGCCTCGTCGATATAATCCCGCGCCTCATCATAAACATCAAAACTTTCATATCTGGCGGTGGGGATGTGATATTTTTCCATCAGATATTTGGAAAATATTTTGCTGCTCTCAATTTCCGCAGCTTTTTCAGAAGGACCAAAAATTTTCAATCCCTGATTCAAGAACAAATCCACGATCCCCTTCGCTAGCGGTGCTTCAGGACCAACAATTGTCAAATCGATGCGCTTTTCATCGGCGAATTTCAACAATCCATTAATGTCGGTATCGCTAATCGGCGCGCATTCTGCCAACTGGCGAATACCAGCATTGCCCGGGGCGCAATATATTTTGGAAACAAGCGGGCTCTGCGAAATTTTCCAGACGAGCGCATGCTCACGTCCGCCACCTCCGATAACCAATACTTTCATATCGGTATTTACTCCATCTTTTTATTGGTAAGGTTCGGTAAAATCACTGATCCTGTTATACTAAAAATTGAATTATTACGTTTTATTCTCGGCTGAAACGATGCAAAAATTTGGTAAAAAAAAATCAATTTCTATGACCATCAAAACAAGAAATCATCCAAAACTCACAATATTTCAGCGACAATTTTCTGATACGGATATTAAAAGCCGGTTTTCTTCATGGTTTCAATCTCATCCCGCAGCTCGGCAGCCCGTTCAAAATCTAATTTTTGAGCAGCGGAGCGCATTTCAGATTCTAACTGCTCAATCATGCCGATTTGTTCCATTTCAGAGACAGGCGCTTGACCAGGGCGACGTTGTTTGATGCGCCGACTGTTCCATTTCTCTACTTTTTCATCGGCCACTCTGGTTGCTTTCATTACATCTTGCACAGACTTGTAAATGGTGGTGGGTGTAATTCCGTGCTGTTGATTATACGCTTGCTGAATGAGCCGCCGGCGGTTTGTTTCATCGATGGCTTTTTGCATCGACTGAGTAATGGTGTCCGCATAAAAAATCACCTTCCCGTTAAGATTGCGTGCTGCGCGCCCGGAAACTTGCATCAGCGATGTTTCAGAGCGAAGGAATCCCTCTTTATCCGCATCCAGCACTGCCACCATCGAGACTTCGGGTAAATCCAATCCCTCGCGCAGCAAGTTAATGCCCACCAGCACATCAAATTCCGCCAGCCGCAGATCGCGCAAGATTTTCACACGATCCAGCGCATCAATTTCCGAGTGCAGATAGCGCACTCGCAGCTTCATCTCCGCCAAATATTCGCTCAAATCCTCTGCCATTCGTTTGGTCAAGGTTGTCACCAAAATCCGTTCACCTTTTTCAGCGCGAATGTTAATCTCATTAATTAAATCATCGATCTGACTGTTAATGGGACGAACCTCAATTTCGGGGTCCATCAAGCCAGTGGGGCGAATAATTTGCTCAACAATCACACCGCCGCTTTTTTCCAACTCATATTCGCTGGGCGTAGCCGAAACGAACACGACCTGATGCAGCATGGCTTCAAACTCCTGAAAATTGAGCGGCCGGTTATCCAATGCCGACGGCAGCCGAAATCCGTTCTCTACCAGCGTCTCTTTACGCGAACGATCGCCGTGATACATGGCGCGTACCTGAGGAATGGTGACGTGAGATTCGTCGACAATCATTAAAAAGTCATCCGGGAAAAAATCGAGCAGCGTATAAGGTCGTTCACCCGATCTGCGACCGGTGAGATGGCGCGAATAATTTTCAATGCCCGAACAAAATCCGATTTCCAGCATCATTTCCAAATCATAATTGGTACGCATTTCCAATCGCTGAGCTTCGAGCAACTTGTTATGTTTGCGAAACCAATCCAGTCGTTCAGCAAGCTCCTCGCGTATGGTGACGACAGCCCGTTGCAATTTTTCAGTGGATGTAACGTAATGCTTGGCAGCATAGATGACCACATTTTTTTGCGAACCGATGACTTTGCCGGTGAGTGTATCAATTGTGGAAATATTCTCAATCTCATCTCCGAACAGCTCAATTCGCACACCGTCCTCCTCGTAGGCCGGGATAACCTCGATGACATCACCGCGCACCCGAAATGTCCCGCGACTAAATTCAAAATCGTTTCGGGTATAGTGCATATCCACCAACCGTTCAAGAATTCGGTTGCGAGGAATCCGGTTTCCCTTTTCCAGCAACAAATAAAATTCCTTGTAATCTTCCGGAGACCCCAGGCCATAAATGCAAGAGACCGAAGCCACGATAACCACATCATCCCGTGCGATTAATGAACTGGTCGCTTTGAGGCGCAACCGGTCGATCTCATCATTAACCGAGGTATCCTTGGCAATATAGGTATCGGTCGCCGCTACATAGGCTTCTGGCTGGTAATAGTCATAATAACTGATAAAATACTCCACTGCATTGTTGGGAAAAAAATTCTTAAACTCGCCGTAAAGTTGCGCCGCCAGTGTTTTATTGTGGGAAAGCACCAGTGTCGGTTTAGCGACATTGGCAATAACATTGGCCATGGTGTATGTTTTTCCGCTACCAGTCACGCCGAGCAAAGTCTGAAACCGGTCGCCCCGAATAATGCCTTTGCTCAGCTCACTAATTGCCCTGGGCTGATCGCCTGTGGGTTGATAATCTGATATTAACTCAAATTTTGCCATTGACTTATCCTTTTTTGAAACCCATTAAATATAGCATTGTTATGACAAAATGTCAAGCCTAAAATCACTTAAATTTATCATCGACAACAACTATTATAGTTGGTTTTTTCGGATTGTGCATCATTAGAAAAAACAGCAGCTGAGGCAACCTTTCAGTTAATTCATTGCATCGCTTTGATCCTTTATGATTCGACAATAAAACGTTCGTATAATTTTTTACTTGATTTTTAAGTGTTTGCTTTATATATTGGTTATAGATTATTTAACCTTTTTGTTATTCAGACAAATTGTCCAATTTTTTGAATGGTGAGTTAAATTTAAAGCAAGGTCGGGTATATACAACAGCAATCGGATTTATCTTATGAATGGTCAAAAGCAAACAAATTTATTTTCCGCCGAAAAAGAATCTTTGACAACAAGGCAATCCAACATCATCAGATCACCAAAGCAGAACGGTACTGAAAAAGAAGATTCTAAACCATATTTGGATGAACTCGGTATTGAAATTATTGATAATCCACAGCCTATTCAATTTTTCAAAAATTCCAACGATTTTATCCATCGATGGTCACCTTACGTACAGGGTTTTTCTGCTAAATTCGTCCAGTCAATATTCAATAAATATAAATTTAAATATCGAGAACCAGTCATTTTTGATCCCTTTGCTGGAAGCGGGACTGTATTAGTGCAAGCGAAGCTCAATAATTATAAAGTTTATGGAGTGGAATTAAATCCGCTTCTATATTACATCGCGAATACTAAACTCAATACCTGGCATATCAATCCTGATAAATTGAAAAAAATTTCCAATAGTCTTGAGCCAAAGCGAAAATTTGTCGCTCCTGAATTCCTGAAATCTAAAAAGCACTTTAACCTGAATGTATTAAGGAAGTTGGAAACAATTAAAAGTGGGATTGATTCATTCACGCCTGCCGATGAAGATGAACAAAAAATAAAAGATTTGATGTTAGTCGCATTCTCAGCAATTCTAATTGATTGCAGTAATCTTAAACGTACACCATGCTTGGGATACACAAAAAATAAAACTGTGGAAGATGATGCGCCGATCTCATTTTTCAAAATGAAGATCAATGAGATCGCAATGGATTTGGAAAAATTACAAAGTCATTTTCAGCACATAAATGCGGAAAGTATTGTGTACTTAGCAAATTCAAAATCTTTTGAACACACTCAAAAGTATGATGTGGTCATCACCTCGCCACCATATATGAACGGATTAGATTATGTTATTAATTATAAAATTGAGATGGGATGGCTTGGTTTTGCTGAGAATCACACGCAACTAAAAATGGTTAAAGATGATATGGTAGTTTGCGATAATGTGTCTAAAGGTCTGATTAAAAAATTTGCAGTCAATAATAGTCGATACACCAATAGTTGGCTTGAAGAGATAAAAAGAAACATCAAATTAAATATTGATAACCGAGGTCATTACCGACGCAATGACATGCCAGAAATTGTCCATAAATATTTTGATGATATGTTCATAATTATGAAAAAGGTTGTTGCGGCTATTAAAAATGGCGGTAGGTTTATCCTGGTTGTTGGTGACAGCTTAATCGCCGATGTTTATTTGCCCACCGATTTAATATTAGCAAAAATTGGAACAGATTTGGGCATGAAAATTGAAAAAATCGAAAAGGCTAGAAATAGAAGATCAGGTCAGATTAGAAGCTACCGGCTAAGGGAAACAATCATCACTTTGAGGAAAGAATAAATTCTATCGATGGAAAACGAGTATTATGGTTATTTAGATAATCCTGCGAATGGCCAGGATATCATTAGAGCCAGAACTTTATTGGGGAATCTCAGATTGTGGGATTTTCCCAGAACTATAAAGGCTATTGATATCATCATAAATGAAATCGGACACTCTCCAATTCCAGGAATTTATTTGCTTTTCGAAAACAAACATGAGAAAAAGGTTTACATTGGGCAATCAGAAAATTTGAAAAACAGATTAACCAGCCACATGGTTTTACCAGATGAAAAAATTAAAAATTGGGAACGGGCTATTATTGTCAACGATGCCAGAAATGCCTCATTATCTGATTTCAATGATGAAAATATTCGATTAATTCTTGAGAATTTTCTCATAACTACTTTTAAAATCAACAGGTACAAAGTAGTAACTGCCAGCAGTAGATCTCCCAGTTTAAGCTCAACACAATTTGCCATCGTTGATTCATTTAAAAAGGAGTTGATCATACTTCTGACCAGAAAAAGTAAAATAACCAAGGTTATTACCGAACGCGGAGATGATGAAATATATAATGACGAAGTTAGGAAGATATTAGAACGGAGAGGCAACAAAATCATTGAATGGGGAAAAATTGAAGCTGTTGTCAACAATAAAATGACATTCATAAGACCTGGTAGTTTAAAGAGCAAAGGTTGGCAAATTACATTCAGAGGCGATAAACCGGATAGTTTTAAAACTTGTTTAAAAAATGGCGCTGGATATCTTCTTGTACCCAGAGGACCAATCGTATTAATTCCATTAGTTAAAATTAGAGATTTTATTGAGACAACAGACAAAAGTGCTTTTTTAAGAGATACAATAGACATCTTTGTAAATTTTCTTGAAACCACAATTTCTATTGTTTATAAAAATTCTGTTTTAGATATAACTCGTTATGCAATTCAAAAATATAATGG
>DSAU01000380.1 GCA_011046315.1 bacterium | reverse complement strand
TATTTAAAAAGATGCACATGTCGAATCTTTGCCGGACAGATGTAAGAACACGAACCGCATTCGATACAATCCAGCACACCCAGTCGATGAACGTCCTCATATCTTTCAAATTCAGCAAAGCGCGCTATGTCATTGGGCATCAAATTCATCGGACATACATCCACACAGTGGCAGCAGCGAATACAGGGGCCTGGAATTCTTTCGCTGGTCTCGCGGTCGGTTAGCGCCAATATGCCGGATGTGCCTTTGGTGACTGGCACATCCAGTGAGAATTGGGCAATGCCCATCATAGGTCCCCCATTAACGATTTTTGTTGCACTGTCTTTGAGACCGCCGCACAAATCAATTAAATTTTGAAACGGTGAACCTATTCTGGCGAGAACATTTTTGGGATGGTGGATTCCCAATCCGGAGACTGTTACCACCCGTTCAATAAGTGGTTTATTTGAGGATACCGCCTCAAAAATGGCTTTGGCAGTACCCACATTGTGGACCAGACAGCCCACATCCATCGGCAATCCACCGGCTGGCACATTTCGGTTGATGATGGCTTTGATCAATTGTTTTTCGGCGCCCTGTGGATATTTTACATTCAGTCCGACAACTTTTAAATTGGCGCCGGTTTCTTTGACCATTTTCTTCATCAGGTCGATAGCGTCGGGCTTGTTCTTCTCGATAGCGATAAAGCCGTTACGGCAACCGAGAATTTTCATGGCGATTTGCACGCCGCTGATAATCTCCTTTGGAAATTCCAGCATCAAGCGATGATCCGCGGTGAGGTAGGGCTCGCATTCCGCACCGTTTAAAATGAAAGTATCAATCGGCTTATCAGCCGGAGGGGAAAGTTTTACGTGGGTGGGAAAGGCAGCTCCGCCCATGCCGGCGAGACCGGCTTGCTGAATTTTCTTTTTCATTTCCTCGATATCCAGCTCGAGAAAATCGGACAGCGGTGCAATGGTTTCGGAGATTTTATCCTGGCCGTCGTTTTCGATCACAATGGACAAGGTCTTGCCGCCCAGCGGGTGGTTTCGTGGTTCGATGGCGACCACTTTGCCCGAAACAGAGGCGTGAGATGGCACCGAGACAAAGCCTTTGGCTTCACAAATTTTGTCGCCGGTTTTAACTTCATCTCCAACGGCTACAATCGGTTCAGCCGGTGCGCCGATGTGCTGCTGAACCGGGATCACAACCTGCTCGGGAAGCGGCATAATTTCAATTGGTACTTGTTCAGACAGAGTCTTCCGTTCTTTGGGATGTACGCCACCCCGGAAAGTCAGCTTCCTTAAATTCATATTACCTCAACTTTTTACCGATAATGATTGATTGATTTGATAATTGAACAACCTCCTCAGGAAACTATCAATGCGTCGGCTAAAACCACTGGTTTTAATTGAGCCCCTGTAATTCAGCCAAAAATGCTTCTTTATCTTGGAAATTACGATAAACTGATGCAAATCTGACATAAGCGATGTGATCCAGCTCCTTGAGTCGTTTCATAACCATCAACCCGATATCTTTCGATGGTATCTCTTCAACCGATTTATCCTTGAATGTATTTTCGATCTGTTCCACCATAGCATCGATTTGGTTGATTGAAATCGGACGTTTGGCACAGGCTCGCATAATTCCCTGCTTTAGTTTTTTACAATTAAAAACTTCACGCCGTAAGTCGGATTTGATGACCATTAACGTCGTTTCTTCAATGAATTCTTTAGTGGTAAATCGCTTGTTGCAGGAAAGGCACTCCCGGCGTCGTCGAATAATCTTTCCGTTGCTTTTCGATCGCGAATCTACCACTTTGCTGTTATTAAAACCACAGAATGGACAACGCATAAGCTCCCTCGCTGATTAATTTTCCACTTTGTAGAGAGGGAATCGCTGACACAGGTCAAAAACATCAGAACTGACCTGGCTGTAAATTGATTCGTTCTCGATGTTCATCAATACTTGATCGATCAATTCAGCAATATATTCCATTTCATTCTCTTTCATCCCTCGCGTTGTTAACGCTGGTGTTCCAATTCTAATGCCACTGGTAATGAATGGACTCTGGTCATCAAACGGGACCATGTTTTTATTGACGGTGATGCCAGCCTGTTCCAGTGCGGATTCGGCCTGTTTTCCGGTCAATTTTTTATTTCGTAGGTCAATTAGCATCAAATGAGAATCTGTACCGCCGGATATCAGATGATAATCAAACTCAATTAATTTTTTTGCCAGCGCCTTGGCGTTTTGAATCACCTGCTTGGAATACTCTATGAACGATGGTTGCAGCGCTTCTTTGAAAGCGACTGCTTTAGCAGCGATGACATGCATCAACGGTCCCCCCTGAAATCCGGGAAAGACGTTGGAGTCCACAATTTGCCCGATAGTTTTGAGCTTTCCCCTGGGAGTGGTTATTCCCATGTCGTTTTCTTGGTCGATGCCGACCAGTATCATGCCGCCGCGCGGACCGCGCAGGGTTTTGTGCGTCGTCGTCGTGACCACGTGGCAATGGGGAATCGGGCTGCTGAGCAAACCGGCAGCAATTAACCCGGCTGGATGCGCGATATCGGCAATTAATTTGGCGCCAACGCGATCGGCGATCGATCGAAAGGCGGCGTAATCAATTTCTCGCGGATAGGCGCTGGCGCCGGTGATGATCAATTTTGGTTTTTCTTTTTGGGCGATCTGCTCGACCTGATTCATATCGATGTAACCGGTTTTTCGATCCACGCCGTAAGAAACAATCCGAAACATCCGACCGGAAAAATTTACCGGGCTGCCGTGGGTGAGATGACCGCCGTGATCCAGATTCATCCCCATTACTGTATCGCCGGGGGAAGCAAAAGCAAAGTAAGCGGCAATGTTTGCCTGGGAACCAGAATGTGGCTGGACATTGGCGTGTTCCGCCTGAAATAATTTTTTCGCCCGCTCTCGCGCCATATCTTCGGCGACATCCACAAAAGCGCAACCGCCGTAATATCTTTTGCCAGGATAGCCTTCTGCATATTTGTTGGTCATGACCTGACCCATTGCTTCCAGCACTGCCAAGCTGACAAAATTCTCAGATGCAATCATTTCCAATTTATCATTTTGACGGGAAATTTCATTTTGGATGGCTTGATAGATTTCCGCATCCGCTTGTTTTAAAAGTGACATTTTTTCACCTATGTTTAAAAAAAATCTCTCCTGATTATCGATATTGGCTTCAAACCGGCTATAAACCTGTGAGCTGATGAATTTTATTGATTCTTCTGAAATGGCGTCCGCCCTCAAACTCAGTTTTTAGCCAAACATCGATCATTTGGAGCGCCAATTGGTGATCGATAATTCGACCGCCGAGTGTCAGAATATTGGCGTCGTTATGACGCCGACTGAGTTCCGCCATTTGCAGGCTGGTGCAGAGAGCGGCGCGGATTCCGGCTACTTTGTTGGCAATGATCGACATGCCAATACCCGAACCGCAAATCAATATTCCCCGATGAGCTTTGTTTTGTGCTACTGATCGGGCGGCAAGCACCGCATAATCCGGGTAGTCAACAGATTCTTCTTTGTATGCGCCAAAGTCTTCAGCAGTATGTCCCTGCAACGCCAAGTGCTGCTTAATTTTCGTTTTAAGTTCGTAGCCAGCATGATCCGAGGCAATAGCGATAATCATAGATATGTTCGATTGATATGGATGCCGTTAAGAAATTAAAAAAGATTTTTGGAATTAAATCAGCCCAACAAGGATGAATACGGGTTAGGCGTAACGCTGGTGTTTGCGTTATTGGATCGTTTAACAGCAAAAATAGGCCGTCATGATACGGACGCCATGACGGCCTGATGTTATTAATAGATCCATTTATAACAATCTTTCATGGCTTGTTTTTCTTTGTGAAAAAACAAATCCTCTGATTTGGGAATGAATTCCTTAATGTAATTCATCCTGGAGGTTGCCATGTCTTTATATTGGAGGTCCCGCGTTGCCTTTTGATATTCTTTGTACGCCAATTCAAACACCAATTTATCATCAAACTCCGGGCTATCTTTGCCACGGTCTGCCATACATTTTTCAGCAGCAGCCTCGTAAATTTCTCCGCGGATGATGTAAGCTAATCCATAGTTGGGATCGATTTCCAACGCCATATTGGCAAAGCGACGCGCTGTGGGAAATTGTTTGAGTTCCCTGTAACAGGTAGCAATATCGGTCATCACTTTTTTATTCTTCGGTTGAATTTTGATTATTTCGTTGTATACATTAATAGCGCGTTTAAAGTTACCTGTATTTTGTAATGCTGCCGCCAGGTAGGAAAGAGCGGAAACATCAGCAGGCTTGATTTTGAGTAGCGCCTCAAAGTTCGTGATGGAATTTTCATAATCATCGAGATTAAAGTATTCCCTTGCCAAATTGAATAGGTTGTCAATGTTGTTGGGATCTAATTTTTTAACCTCTTCCATCTGATTGATCGCAGCATAAGCATCGCCAGTGGCTTTGTACAATTTGCTCAATGTTTTGTTGGCGTCCTGGTCTGTCGGGTCTAAACTGATTAGCTTTTCATAAGCTTGGATGGCTTCATCTGGTTGGTCGTTTTTAATGTATAAATTCGCCAATTGTTTCCAGTCGGCAGGTTGCTCCGGGTCGATGGACAAAGCGGTTTCATAGGCGTTGATTGCGTCTTCGGTGCGACCCTGGGCGGAATAAAAATAGCCCAGATTTCTGTGAAGGTAGGCGTTGTCAGGAAACTGCTCGACGCCTAATTCCAGCACAATTAAAGCTGAATCGGCGTTGTTCAATTGGATATAGGCGTCTGATAAATAGGTGTAGGTGTTCTTAAACCTTTTGATGGTATCCAGTTCCACCACTCTCCAAAAGGGTTTAACACTGTTACGATACATCTTATTTTTATAATATTCGTAGGCAGTGCTCCAGTTTATATTCAATTCCCTGATATATACCTGATTTAAAGAGTCCTGAATCGCCTTCTGTCTTTCAGGAGAAATTGAAGGCTTTTGTTGTTCAGTTGTTGGCGTACAGCCAAAGATAAAAAAAACACCTGCCAGCAGCGCCGCTGCAAACAAAAAGAACAGGATTGTCTGTCGACTATTAGACAATGAAACCTTTTTCATTTTTTACACCTCTCACTGATTCTTATCCCGCAAAAAGGGGGTGATTGTGTTCTAAGTGAATTAAATGATGAAGCTTTTTTATTAAAGTGAATTTAAAATTATTTTTCAAAAATGCAAGGAAAAAGTTACAAAAATTGTAATATCTCAGTCATCGGTGGAGACGTAGACTGATGCCATCGCTTTATTTGTAACAATTTTAAAAATAGGTGGTTCTATATAAAAATTTTATCATCTGTCAAATAATCAGATCATCAAGCGATGGCATCAGTATTCCACCTGTAAGTGAGGTGATACCAAAAATTAAAACGATCTTATTAATTTGCCTTCATTTTTGGGTTACTACAATAGATGTAATGCATGAACGAAAACTATTAAGTTTCTAACTTTTCTGTCATTGCGAGGAATCCCGCATTAGCGCTATGACGAAGCAATCCTTTGTTTTTAAAGAGATTGCTTCGCCCCGATAAATTGGGACTCGCGATGACAACTTAAAAATAGAGTTTTCGTCCAAACAGATCATTCCCACAGTTAACGCCTGTTTGATCTGCGGTTGAAATATTTCTGGGTAGGACTAATTCTCTCCCCGGCGAACAAACCACTTTTCACCGCCAGTGACAGATATGAAAAATTGCACTATATTTTCTTCGACCAAATTTTGGATTAGATTTCCGCGCTTGCCGAACCGGATCGCAGTGTCAATTCTACCCATATCCATATAAAAAGGAAATCCCAAGCCCAATGCAATACCATATTCGTACACTTCGTTGCCGCCGGTGTCTATAACATCCAGCTTCTGATGAAAATATCCAATCCGGTAGGTCATTTTCTGAAAATATGTTGCCAGGATATTTTTAGTCGGCAAAATTTCGAATCCAAAACCAAACCGATCCCGATCATTATATTTGTTGATTGCTATTTTATCCACCTTAAATTTGGACCACGGTTCCGCCAGATAATCCCCGGCAATCCGATATTTTTCCTTCCAGGCATAGCTGAAACCCAATCCCCAAAGCGGCGGCATGGTTAGTTTGTTTTCTCCATAGGCCTGCTGGCTTACTGTATAGCTCAAATTACCCTTTTTTGTCATGTTGCGCAGGTGATCCTCGGCGGTTAATTGGTATCCGGACCGGTAGATCCCGCCGATATGCAGGTTGGTTAGCGGATTGACGATCACACCGACGGAAAAACAATATCCCCACATTTTTCGGGTGAGCCGATCTTGTGTATCCCAGAACAAATCAGAAACATAATCCACTTTCCAGGTTTGTTCCAGTTTGCCAAAATAATAGTTAAAATATCCACCCAGCGAAATCCATTTTGCAGCCGAGAAGCCAACCCCAAAAAAGGCGCGATTTAAGCCGCCTTTGGCTTGAATGATTTTGCTGTAATTGTAATCGTTCACTTGAGCCTGAGTCTCAAAATAATAATCGAATTGAGTTGCCGGTACAATCCCAAACGCGGTGACCAAAGCATCCTTCTTTAACGGAATCGCCAGGTTGATGCCGTTGAGGTTGGTGTTTTTAGCAAAGCCGCTTTCATTCTCGGATTGTGACCACAGTGACTGATGAACCAGATCGCCGTTCAATCGCGTTATCGGGATGAAAACCAGTCCGGCAGGATTGAGAGTATTAATTTGATAAATATCTGGTGATGCGATCAGCGCGCCGCCCATTCCAATTGATTGAGCGTGGGTAAAATAGATGCGTTCGCCAAATCCTTTTGAATTGTAGAATGAATTGGTAAAGCCAGGATTGCTTATTAAACTCAGCATTACGATTATCAAAACACAAAATAAAGCTATTTTTTTCATACGTTAACCTCAATGTTCCTGATTCATGTTGTTCAGTTAAAATTCCTGTTTTGGAGGCAAAGTGTAATAGAGATAAATTTTCGGTTGCAGTTCAAAAGTATGTTTGGAAGAATAAAAGGCGATTCTCCCGATAGTTTTCTGTTCATTGAGCGATTTGGCCAGAAATCCATAATTCGGATATTTGTCACCCAGCCATGCCTGAAATGAAGGCGTTATTTCAAATGTGAGAACGCTGTCCATGACCGTGGGGGAATAGGATGCACCGGTTTGATTTTCGGAAACATTTCCGTCCTGCCATTCTTCGGTTAGGCGATAAATAATACATTCATTAATGCCGGCAAAATCACGAATGGAATTGGATCTGTTAGCAGTCAATTCCAGAATAGCGCGATTGATGTGAGCGTTGGTATCCAGTCCGCCCAGATCAAAATTAAGCCAACTTCGGAAAGCCAAACCTTTGCCGATGTAAAACAGATCAGGATTCAAATTCAGCTCCATCTCATTGTTTAATAAAAACGAAGCATCCTGGGTCGCATAATATTCAGTCGTATCAGGCTTGGCGCCGATAGAGTCGCTGGTTGTGTAAATGAGCTGCAATTTGGGAGCGAGTTCAGTGTTTGCCAAATTAATACTGCTGTAGATTTGCATGAATGGCGCATCGACAGTTTCAAGCCAGATGCCGTAATGGCGGATCCCTGAACCTGAGTCTGCCCATTGATCCACTGTGAGGCTATCTAATGCCAATTGTATTTTATTAGTGGAATCGGAATACAAAAATGTTTTACCAAGCAACAGGCTCATATCAGGAACAGGCGGATTGTTAACATCCCAGGAAGTATCAGCCAGGAAAATATTCAGCTCAGCAGCATGCGAAATATTCCAAAAAGATGAATCCACCGGTGCAATGTTATTCGCAATGCTCAACAATAAGCGGGCACTTTTCACAATAACAGTGTCAGGCAGGTTGTTGAATGTTAAAAACATTCCGGAACGGTATGGCCCGTAATTGCCGAGCATCAGTTCGGTGCTGGGAGCCGTGCTGATCAATTTTGAGTAAAACTTTTCAATGCCTTCGGTTTGTACCAGAATAGTATCGACGACAGCGCCATCATTGTTTCCGATAATTTTTTTATAGCCATCGGGTAAAGGTTTATCCTTTCCGCATCCGCTGAACAAGAATAAAAAAATCCCTGCCAGCAGTAACAAACAGCGTGTTTTCATAAATATCCCCATGAGTTTTGCTTCAATAAAGGTTAATGATTTCAATTTTTTTCCCTTACAATCTTTCCCCGTTTAAGCACGCAGTTGACAAGATTGACTCCAAAGTGATAGGGAAGATATTGATAATTTGGAATGTTCCAGATGACAATATCTGCCAATGCCCCATTCTCCAATGTTCCAATTTTTCCCGGTCGAGCAATGGCTTGAGCTGCATGGATTGTTGTGGCGCACCAGACTTCTTCACTGGTCATTTTCAGATAGATCGACGCCAGCGTCATCATCATGGGAAGTGATTCGGTCATGCAACTCCCGGGATTAAAATCTGTCGCCAGGGCTACTGGCAAGCCGGCGTCCAAAAGCTTTCGCGCCGGAGCATATTGCGTTAACCCCAAAAAGAATACAGCTCCCGGCAGAAGCACCGGGATGGTCCCTGCATTTTTGAGCTGCTGAATTGCCTGATCATTGATGTGATCCAAATGGTCGGCTGAAACAGCTTTCAATTTTGCCGCCAATGCGGCGCCGCCGCCGGATGTGAGCTGATCAGCATGAATTTTTACTTTAAAACCATACTGTTTTGCCGCCGTTAAAATGCGCTCCGACTGATCAGAATTAAAGACGTGCGATTCACAAAAAACGTCACAAAATTCAGCGAGCTGAAGCTCTGCCACCCGCGGTATCATTTCTTCGATCACCAGTCTAACATAATCTTCATGTCGGCTGCGATACTCGTCGGGTATTTCGTGTGCGCCTAAAAATGTCGCCACCAGATCAATGGGGTGCAACCGGTTCAGCTCATGGATAACTTCCAGCGATTTGATCTCATCATCGAGCGTAAGTCCATAACCGCTTTTCGCTTCGATAGTCGTGGTACCGTTTTCAATAAAGTGATCGAGATGGGGGAGACAATGTTGAATTAATTGTTGTTTGGAAGCGCGGCGCAATTGGCGAACACTGCAGCGAATTCCTCCGCCTGCTTCAGCGATTTCGGTGTAGCTCTTGCCGCTGTTCCTTAAATGAAATTCGTGTTCGCGACTGCCGAAAAAAACCGGGTGTGTGTGTGGATCCACAAATCCGGGGGCAACAACCATTCCGCTTGCATCGATCACCCTGGTTGCTTTAGAATTTTTGATACTGGCGATCACATCAGCAGTTTTTCCCGTTGCAACGATGCGTTCACCACTACAGGCGACAGCGCCATCAGAGATGATTTTAAGAGTTGCCCTGGCATTATCTTTTTTCGGGATTAACAATTGGGCGGCGTTCTTGATCACTAAATCTACTGTTTCCAATATTTGACTCGTAAAAGCCCCAGACTAAGATAAATTGGTGAAGATTTTTTAATATAGCGTAAATATAAAGATAATAATTGTGAATACCAATAAAAAAAATCACTATTTTTTAATCAGATTTTTAACTATTTTGGTCCGATATTGTTTCAAGTTCTGGCTTCAAAATATGGACATCCGTTTTCCAACCTGAATAGAGACCAATATTTATATTGACTTTTAAATTTTATTTTATTATTTTAAGAGTCAAAATTTTTAAAACTGAATAGTTGGATCAATCAAAGCCGAAGAAATTCGGATGGGATTTTTATCATGCCGATTTATGAATACCGATGTCTGAACTGTGATTCAAGTTTTGAAGAGTTGATTTTAACAAGCCGGCATGAACAGGAAGTTGTGTGTCCGGGCTGCCAATCCGCACAAATCAGCAAAATGGTTTCTGTTTTTGGTTTTAAGTCGAGCTCCGGGTTGGTAGACCAGGGTGGTGGCAAACAATCGTGCACATCGTGCAGCAGTAAAAATTGCAGCAATTGTGGATAATAGTCCGATAAATGGTTGCTGGTTAGCAGCGAATGGTTGGTAGTTTTTGAATTGCTCGAATAAATAATAAATTCAGTACAAACATCGATGGGAGGTTAATACCGTGACAAAGGCTGATATCGTGGATATTCTGGCTGAAGGAACAGGTTTAACCAAGTTAGAAACAGCGGCGGTGGTAGATGGCATGATTGCCACAATAAGCTACGCATTAAAAAAGGGTGAACCGGTCGATTTCAGAGGATTCGGACGATTCCATACAGTTATGCGGGCGCCGAGAAAGGGTAGAAATCCTAAATCAGGGGTGGAGGTGGAAATACCGGCGAGACGAATGCCAGTTTTTCGCGTCTCCAAATTGCTGCGTGATTTTGTCAATGCGCCGCCCGAGGCAGATAATCAGCTTGAATTGAATGATGAATCAAATCCTGAAATGGTTTAAGGGGTGCTTTGCATCGGCGAGCTCATGTCGAGCGCTGATCCTTAAATATATCGACTGTTGAATCATACAACGCTGAATTAAGATGCAAAAGATATCATGGGAGAGTAAAAAAAATTTTTTCCCACATAAAGCAGTTCGGTAAAACCGCTGGTGATGACCGGTTTGCCTATCGCAATTACCAGAAGCAGATCGGTGAATACTATCTCAAACATATCGTTACTCCTTATGTAAAAGGCGGTTCAATTCTGGAAATCGGATGCGCCGAAGGGGGAGTGCTGGCGGTTTTTTTTGAGAATGGATTTTCATGCACCGGATTGGAATTGAGCCGGCATCGAATCGAATACGCTCAAAAACACAGTCCGGCCGGTATCCGATTTATCAGCGGGGATGTTGAAACATTTAACGAACCGTATGTTTATGATGTTGTTTTGATGCTCGATGTGATTGAGCACCTCGATAATAAGATCGGCGTGCTAAATCGGCTGCGTGCATTTTTGAAGACCGAAGGGATTTTGATAATTTCCTTTCCGCCGATTAAATCAGCATTTGGCGGACACCAGCAGGTAATGAGTTCATTTTTACAATATATACCCTTTATCCATCTGTTACCGCAGCGGGTTTATCGCTGGTTATTGGAACACATTGAGAAAAAGAACGTTGAATCCCACTTTCGCAATTACCTGACAGGATTGACCATTCAGGATTTTGAGAAGCTGGTCGATCATGCAGATTTAAAGATTAGACAAAAAATTTTTTATTTCGTCAGACCCCGACAGGCTTTTCGATTCGGAATTAAAATTCGCTTAAATCGGATCCCGATTTTTAAAGAATATTTAAACTCTGGTGCGATCTATGTTTTAACCCGACGCTCCCCAGAGAGGCAGGTTGGCGAAAATGGCGTATGATGATTTTCAATAAAGATTAGAAACTTCAACCATGAGGAGGTGAAAAACTAATGCCGAGCGGAAAAAAAAGAAAACGAGCCAAAATTGCAACTCATAAGCGAAAAAAACGACTCAGAAAAGACAGACATAAGAAAAAGAATAAATAGATTCAAACTGGCGTTTGCATGCTGCTGATCTGCATTTTTCAAAGGAGCAATTTCTGCTCTGAAAATACCAGCGATGCAGCAACTACGCTTTTAAAATGTTCGGTCAGAGTGTTTTATGTGGCAAAAATGCATGCATATTTTTTTTCAAATATTAACCGATATTCATCAATTATGAATCGTGTAGACTTATGAAACAAAAAAAATAAATGATTACGGAAGAGGTATGAAAATACCTCTTTTCCTTTATGTAATGAACTGATCGCTATTGGCACATCGCGCGGATAATTTAAATCATCAAAGTTTAATCATTTAATGCTAACATTATGTTCGATTCACCATCTGAAATCAATTTGCAAGCTGTTTATACTGTCTCTCAGTTGAATCAGGAAATCAAAACACTGCTGGAAACCAGCATTCCGATAATCTGGCTGGAAGGTGAAATTTCAAATTTTAAAGTCCACTCATCGGGGCATGTTTATTTTTCGCTGAAGGATAAAGACTCACAAATTCCGGCGGTGATGTGGCGTTCCCGGTTTAGCGAACTTTTTTTCAAGCCACAAGATGGGATGAAAGTCCTGGCGTTGGGGCGGATATCAGTTTTTCACAAGCGGGGCTATTATCAATTCGACACCATCAAGCTTAAACCCGCCGGTGTCGGTGAGCTGCAATTTGCATTTGAACAGTTGAAGCAAAAGCTTTACGCTGAGGGGCTGTTTGACGAGTCGCACAAGAAACCGATACCAAAATTTCCCAGGTCAATTGGCATTGTTACCTCAGCCACTGGCGCCGCGATTCGCGACCTGTATCAGGTGCTCAACCGGCGTTTTCCGGGCATTGAAATCGTATTGAATCCGGTTAATGTTCAGGGCAAAGGAGCCGCCGAAGAGATCGCTCTGGCAATTGATGATTTTAACCGTTTTGGGAAAGTTGATACGATTATTGTGGGCAGGGGCGGTGGTTCGTTAGAGGATTTGTGGGCGTTTAACGAGGAAGAGGTGGCACGGGCTATTTTTCGTTCACAGATACCGGTCATCTCAGCAGTGGGACATGAGATTGATTTCACGATCAGCGATTTCGTTGCTGATTTGCGCGCGCCGACACCATCAGCGGCGGCTGAATTGGCAGTAGCTGATCGAACCGAACTGTTGAACCAACTTCAGTATCTGAGAAAAAGGCTGGCTGAACAGTGTACGGCAAAAATTCAATTCGAACGGGATCAATTACAGCGATTGGTTAAAAGTTATAGTTTCATGCGCATTCCAGATCGGTTGCGGGAGCAGCAACAGCGACTCGATGAAATGGTAAATGCCTTAGATCGATCAGTTTCGTACAAACATGTTATTTCGTCAAATCGACTCGCGGCGCTACATCAACGATTATCGGCGCTGGCGCCTGAATCAGTGCTTAAACGGGGCTACAGCATCTGCACTCGCCAGGCTGATCAAAAGATAGTCAATGATGCGGATATGCTCACCCAGAGCGATGAGATCAAAGTCCGATTTTATCGCGGTGCAATTTCAGCTGTGGTGGAGCAGGTTCATAATAAATAATTTTTTGTACGGGCTGGGTTGTATTGCGGAACATAGAGCAAAACAGTCGGACTTCATAAGCAATCAAATCAAATTGATTAAATGTTATTTTTGGAGAGACAAATGGCAACCAAAACATTTGAACAGGCGATGGAGGAGTTGGAAAATATCGTTGATGCGTTGGAAAAAGGGGATTTAACTCTGGAACAGACTATTAAAAAGTTTGAACGGGGAATGGAATTGTCAAAATTTTGCTCAGAAAAATTAACCGAAGTCGAACTAAAGCTCAAGAAGCTGGTTAAAACAGAAAACGGCTTTCAACTGGAAATCATGTAGCGGGGGATTTTAGCAATGAATAGTATTTTCGATAAAATCAACACGCCGGATGATTTGAAAACATTGACCATACCCCAATTAGCAACCCTGGCGAAAGAAGTTCGCGAATTCATTATTAACAATATTTGTCAAACCGGAGGACACCTGGCGCCGAGTCTGGGAGTGGTCGAGTTGACGCTGGCGTTGCACTATTTATTTCGTAGTCCGCATGATAAAATCGTCTGGGATGTTGGTCATCAAGCTTATGTGCACAAAATTTTGACCGGGCGCAAAAACCAATTTTGTACCATCAGGCAATACAAGGGTCTTAGTGGTTTTCCCAAAATCGAAGAAAGCGAATACGACTGCTTTGGTACCGGGCATGCCAGTACGTCGATTTCAGCGGCGCTGGGAATGGCAAGCGCCCGGGATATTTCTGGCCAAGATAATAAAGTGGTTGCCGTCATCGGCGATGGCGCGCTCAGCGGAGGATTGGCGCTGGAGGGACTGAATAACGCCGGCGCCTCGGGAAAAGACCTGATCGTAATTTTGAACGACAATAAAATGTCGATTTCCCAGAATGTGGGGGCAATGTCAAAATATTTGACCACGCTGATCACCATGCAGTCGTACAATAAGTTAAAAAATGAAATCTGGGAATTGACCGGCAAATTGTCCACCTTTGGCTCTAAAATTCGTAACGTGGTCGGCAGGCTGGATGAAAGTTTGAAGTCAATCTTGCTGCCCGGGCTGCTATTTGAACGATTGGGATTTCGCTATTTCGGACCGATCGATGGACACAATATCTCTAAATTACTGCGCGTGTTACGTCTCGCCAAAACTTTGAAGGGACCGATATTGATACATGTGGTCACCATCAAGGGCAAAGGCTATAAATTAGCGGAAGATAACGCGCCAAAATTTCATGGTCTGGGCGCGTTCGACAAGACGACCGGTGAATCGGTATCATCAAGTGATTCACCATCTTTTAGCAATGTGTTCGGACAAACGCTGGCCGAATTAGCGGCTGACAATCCAAAACTGATTGCAATTACCGCTGCAATGACTTTGGGAACCGGACTGTTTTCGTTTGCCAATCAATTTCCGGAGCGTTTTTTTGATGTTGGTATTGCCGAAGGTCACGCGATCACATTTGCCGCCGGGATGGCGACTCAAGGATTTCGTCCAGTTGCCGCCATCTACTCATCGTTTTTGCAGCGAGCTTACGACAGCGTAATTCATGATGTGGCGCTGCAGAAGCTGCCGGTTATTCTTGCATTGGATCGCGCCGGTCTGGTCGGGGATGACGGACCGACCCATCATGGCGTTTTTGATCTGAGCTATCTCAGGATTATCCCCCATCTGGTGATCATGTCCCCGAAAGATGAAGCAGAACTTCGCAACATGGTTTATACCGCTGTCAAATATAAAAACGGACCGATTGCACTGCGTTATCCGCGTGGTTGTGGAATCGGGGCGCCGCTTGACCGGCCATTTGAGGAAATTGAGATAGGCAGGGGCGAAGTTGTCGCCGGAGGAAGCGATCTGCTGATCGTTGCTATTGGTCCATCGGTTTATCATGCAATACAGGCGCGGAAAATGTTGCAGCAGCACGATATTAGCGCTGAAGTTGTCAACGCGCGTTTCGTCAAACCGCTGGATCGAAAGCTTTTTCTGAAAAAATTTAAGCAATTTCACGATATTTTCACCGTCGAAGACAATGCCATCGCGGGGGGCTTTGGCAGTGCAGTAATTGAACTACTGGCGGAAAACAATTTCAACGATGTTAGGATTCATCGATTGGGGATACCCGATCAGTTTATTGAACATGGTTCTCCGGCTGAACTTTATCATCAGGTGGGGCTTGATGCGGAAGGTATTTGCAGAACCATTTTATCGAAATTCAAGACCGGAAAGAAAAAAAAGCATATTTTAAAAAAATGGCTAAAAGCTGAATTTTCTGCCTTGCTGTGATTGCCTTTGATAGTGCGAATTGCCAGTTAATTCATCAATTTCAGACTGAGTGGGCGACGGTGGACGGCTGAGCTATCTGTCGCTACCGGTGTTAAGCCTGGCAATAATATTTCAACCTTTCATTAACTATAAATTAATATTAGAATTATGAATAACTTTGCCGGGGGAAATTGCCCGCCGCAAAGATTGCAACTCTGATTGATAAGCGTTTGATGGAGCAATGATTGTATGAAATTTGCGATCACCGGAAATACTACCAAAGGCATTGTTAAAGGCGTGATACCGGAGCTGCTTCAATGGCTTTCCGAAAGAAAACTGGACTTTATTCTCGACCGTGAGTTAGCGAATTATCTGCAATTGCCTTACCATGTTGCAAGCGACCGACTGTCAACCATTGCTGCAGCCTGTGATTTTGTCATCGCTTTTGGTGGTGATGGCACTATTTTATCGACAGCAAGAGCCGTCGGCGCCTCAGCTACGCCGATAGTTGGCGTTAATTTGGGTGGTCTCGGTTTCCTGACCGAAGTTGGTGTGGAAGAGCTTTACCCAATGCTGGAAAATATCGAACGTTGCCGTTATTCAATCATCGAAAGAATGGTGGTTGCGGCAACCGTGCATGATCCTCTGGGAGAAATTCGCTACCATGCGCTCAATGATGTAGTGATTGACCGCGGCGGTTTTAGCCGGGTGATTCGTATCGATGTATATATCGATGATGCTTTTCTCAACACCTATATCGGTGACGGTATTATCGTAGCCACCCCAACCGGTTCCACAGCTTATTCACTGTCGTCACTGGGGCCGATTCTTGCACCCAGCGTCAATTGTATGATCATCAATCCAATCTGTCCGCATTCGCTCACTGTGCGTCCCGTGGTTATTCCCGATGATAGTGTGGTCAGGGTTGTGCCGCATGGTCGGGAGAGCATTATTACAATGAGCGTTGATGGCCAGGTGAATCAACAGTTTCCCAAAGCTGTCAATGTTGAGATTATTTTGCAAAAAGCCGAATATTCCATTTGCTGCGTTCAACGAGAGAGTAAGAATTTTTATAACTTGTTGAGAAAAAAATTAAACTGGGGTATTGATAAAAGGATGAGTTAAACTCAATTCGATAGTTAGTATCCATGAGCACGCCGATGAGCAATGATTCAACGACAACTCCTTTAATGGAACAGTATTTGGCAATTAAAGCCAAACACAAAAATGCGATCCTTTTCTACCGGATGGGCGATTTTTTTGAAATGTTTTATGAAGACGCGAAAATCGCAGCTGAGGTTTTGGGAATTACGCTGACATCACGCGCTCACGGGAAATCGGCGAATGTTCCACTGGCAGGATTTCCCCATCACGCGCTGGATAATTATCTGACTAAAATGATCAAAGCCGGTTATCGGGTTGCCATTTGTGAACAAGTCGAGGATCCAAAGAAAGCCAAAAAACTGGTCAAACGCGATGTCGTCGAAGTCGTCACACCCGGTACCACTTTTTCCGATGAACTGCTCGATTCAAAAAGAAACAATTATTTAATTTCGGTTTTTCTGATCAAGGACAGTTGTGGCTTAGCTGGCGCTGATGTAACCACCGGAGAATTTTTTGTGTACGAATTTCCTCAGAGCCGGCTTAAAGAGCAGTTGCTTTCGCACCGTCCCTCGGAAATTCTGGTTTCTGAAACACAATTACCGACCATTCAACGGGCGGTCGCAGCAGATCTTAACAGCTTTTTCACCAGTCGCGAGGATTGGATTTTTAGTCGTGATTATGGCTACGAAAAGTTGATCGAACATTTTAAAACCGCTTCACTTAAAGGATACGGCTGTGAAGATTTGAACGCCGGCGTCACTGCGGCGGGGGCGTTAATTGATTATCTCAAAGAAAACCAAAAAAATGACCTGTCGCATTTTACCCAGTTGAAACGTCGCTATGATTCCGATTTTATGACCATTGATCCGATGACCCAGCGCAATCTGGAGTTGATTCATCCGCTCAGTTCGCGCGACAATCGTGGCGTGTTGATTTATGTGATCGATAAAACCCGAACCGCGATGGGGGGGCGTCGATTGGTGAATTGGCTGTTGAATCCCTTAAACCAGTTGCCGGCGATTAATCAGCGGCTGGATGCTGTGAGCGAATTTCTGGCTGCTGAAATGGAGCGAAGGGAGTTGCGAGAAATTCTGGGTAAAATAGGCGATCTGGAACGGCTGCTCAGTAAAATCACCACGGGAAGAGCCAATGCCAGAGATTTAATTTCCCTGAAAGCAGCGCTAAAACTGGTTCCGGAGATTAAACAAAAGCTCGACCTGTTTGAATCGGAATACGCAACTGAAATCAGGACCGGTCTGCATGAATTAAAAGAAGTTGTCGAAGAAATTGAAAATGCAATTGTGGATGATCCGCCGCTTTCGCTGACTGATGGTGGGATTATCCGTCGCGGCTATCATGCTGAATTGGATCAGTTGAGGGAGATTACATTTTCAGGCAAGGACTGGATCGCCCGCTTGCAAAAGACAGAGCGCGAAAGGTCCAGTATCCCCTCGCTCAAAGTTAGTTATAATAAGGTGTTCGGCTATTATATCGAAATAACCAAACCCCATCTGGCAAAAGTGCCTGACGATTATATTCGTAAACAAACCCTGGTCAACGCTGAACGATTCATTACCCCCGAGCTTAAACAATATGAAGAACAAATTGTCAATGCAGAAGAAAAAATTGTCGGTCTCGAATATGAGCTGTTCGATCAGATTCGTCAGCAGGTCAGTCGCAAAGTGAAACAAATCCAACAAAACGCGCTTCACATCGGCGAACTGGATTGCTTGTTAAATTTCGCCCAGTTAGCCAAAGACAATGATTATACTCGTCCCAACCTCAATACTGACAATGAAATCGTAATTAAAAACGGACGTCATCCGGTGGTGGAACAATTACTTCCTGCTGGCGAGGCGTTCGTGCCCAATGATGTTTACTTAAACAACGAAACCGATCAAATACTGATCATAACCGGACCCAACATGGCAGGAAAATCCACTTATTTGCGCCAGGTTGGTTTGATTGTTTTAATGGCGCAAATTGGTTGTTTTGTTCCGGCTGACTTGGCGCAAATTGGATTGGTGGATAAAATATTTACCCGGGTTGGCGCTTCTGACAATCTCGCCGGCGGTGAAAGTACATTTTTAATGGAAATGAATGAAGCAGCTAATATTCTGAATAACGCCACTCCGAGAAGTCTGATTTTACTCGATGAAATCGGTCGCGGTACCAGCACTTTCGACGGCTTATCCATTGCTTGGTCAGTGGCAGAATATCTGCACAATGTCGCCGGCGTGGCTGCCAAAACACTGTTTGCGACTCATTATCATGAATTGACGGAACTTGCACGGATTCTATCTCGTGTAAAAAACTACAATGTGGCGGTAAAAGAGTGGGGCGATAAAGTTATTTTTCTTCGAAAAATTGTTGCCGGTAGTTGCGACAATAGTTATGGCATATACGTTGCCCAGCTCGCCGGACTACCCGCACAGGTTATCAATCGCGCGAAAGAGGTGCTGACAAACCTGGAAGCAGATGAACTGAACAATAACGATACTCCGAAATTGGCGCGTCGTAACAGCGCAACTAATAGACAAACCAAGATTAACCAGTTGGATTTTTTTCAGCAGCAAGAACGCAAACTCTGTGATGCGATCAAAAAGTTAGATGTCGATCAGCTCACCCCCCTGGAGGCGCTGAACAAATTAAGTGAACTCAAAAAGATCATTGAAGGTAATTGAGGTCACAGCACAGTAAAAATTTAACCAGTGGTTCGTAATATGAAAAATCATAAGTTCGCATTTTTGATAAGCCTGGTCTTCATTTTCTTGAATGCTAGTTTTGGAAATCTGGCTGCCAAAATCGTCAAAGCAAAGTACGCCGGAGAATTTCTTGCTACTGGAGTGGGCGCCCGCGCTTTGGGAATGGGTGGTGCTTTCGTCGCTGTTTCCGGGGACGTTACCGGAGGCTATTGGAATCCGGCGGGACTTACCCGTGTCGATTACCCCCAACTAATCGCCATGCACTCGCAACGGTTTGCCGGGCTGGTGAATTATAACTACGGCGCCGTCGCCGTGCCGGTAGGAAAAGTCAGCTCGCTGGCGCTGTCAGTGATCCGACTGGGTGTGGATGATATCCCCAATACAACTGATGCATTGTTAGATTACGGCAGGGATGGCATTCCCAATACCGGAGATGAGGGCGAGGGGGATGGAATCCTTGATGAAAATGAACGAATTGACCCCAACCGGGTTGTTTATTTTAACTCTGCTGAATATGGGATTTTATTGAGCTATGCCACCAAACGAAACGCCAATTTATCCTGGGGCGCCAATGTTAAGTTGTTGAAAAAAGGTATCGGCAAAAATTCAGCCTGGGGCATGGGTTTTGATCTGGCGGCGCTATGGCAGCCGAGTCAACGCTGGCAGTTGGGCTTTAATTTGCAGGATGTTACCACAACGCTGCTGGTTTGGGATACCGGCAGACAAGAGGCTATCATCCCGACCATCAAGCTTGGCGGCGCTTTTTAT
>DSAU01000551.1 GCA_011046315.1 bacterium | reverse complement strand
ATGTTGCCGGATCTAAAACAGCGACCGGTCCTGCGCCGACAACTTGCCCGACATAGATGTAACCCTCGGCGTCAACCGCCGGTTTGGTAATGCTGGCGCCTTTGTCAAATAGCGCCATGCCCTCGCCGTTTTCGACATTGATCTTGATCAGTTTGCTGCCGTGTCCATAGAGGATATTTCCTTCATGATCCACATTCATACCACGGCAACCGTTAGAAACCGCCAGATCAATTTCGGTACCGTCAATGGTTACTGAACCGATAGGAGAGAAGTCCGCTGGTGTGCCATCCGGATTGAGAATGACCAGACCACCGGTATTGCCAGCGAAATAGTTTCCAACCCAAATTCGGTCGTATTTGTCAACCACGATACCATGTCCGCCGGATACATATAACAAGCCGGTCGCGGTGGTATCGTCAATGTCAATAAATACGCCTTCGTATTTCCAATTTGGTCCTCTTTCCTTTTCCCATGCCTGGGACAGGGAGGGCAAACTAAGTGCAAAAGAAATCACCAGCACTAGTAACAAAAGTTTTTTCTGCATGAAAAGCCTCCTGATTAATGATTGTTAATGGTTAAAAAAATGTGATTAATTAAGGTTGTTGAAAGCCTGTAATTGGTTGCCGATTATCTATCACCCCCTTTAGAAAATTTTATGACATATTAGGTTAATTTATTTGCTAAGTAAAATTTTCTGTTAGGTTTAGCTTGTATTAATAAAGACTACTGCCGACCATAGTATGGCGCTCCATTTTCGAACATTTTAATTTTAAGAACGTTCGAAGCTCCTGTCAGTTGTTGCACGGCATAGATGAAATTGTCATTGCTCCAGGTAAATGCATAGATATTTGGACCGACAAGTTCAGGATACAGGTTTTCATGTGTTCCGGTATCCGGATTATAAATGAAAATCGCATCGGGTGATTTGCCGGTGGCAAGGAAAATTTTTCCGTCCGCTGAAAAAGTGAAAGAGTTGACTGTAACGCCTGACAGCCAATCAGCCGCTGCAATGTCGAAAACGACCTCTTCATCTCCCAGTGTCTCGTCCTGGATCGGAGCTCGATAGATTTTGGCTTCACCACTGGTTTGATCGAAACCTGATACATAGACATTCCCGTTAAAAACGCGTATTGATTTTAGTGTTAAGGGAAAGGTCTTTATTTTGGTGACTGATTGATCAGTTTTCACCAGATAGACATCCTGAAGTGATGTGACCCAGATGTTGCCATTGGCGTCAAAATCGAGATCTTCCGGCGCCGCGGGCAATGATGCGTAGTCCTGTTCAGTTCCGTCCATGCTGATGGTGGCAACTTTTCTTAAACGACCGGCGGCAAATGTTACATAGAGGACGTTGTCCGGTCCCATTTTCATTCCATTGGCTTTGAGAAAGCTCACGTCAGCTAACAGTGTGGTCGTCCCTTGTGCATCAATTTTTTTGATCTTTTTGCCATCAATTGACACATAAACATTCCCATCATTGTCAACAGCGATTGCATAGCCCATTTCCTCATTCTCAGCCAGGTTTCCTGTAATTGAAACAGCCGGCAATAACTTATAATTCACCGGATCGCTGAATAGTTCAGCCTCATGAACAGCAATTTTCAGTTCGAGATCGCTGCCGGTGATCTTGGGCGCCCTGATCGTCAATTGCGTTTCTGTGGCAGCGATTACAAGCGCTTTGTTCCCGCTGAAGAAAACTAGGTTGTACTCAGGAACCGGCGAGAAATTTTGTCCCTTGATGATAATCTCGCTAATTCCCGCATAAGCGCTGTCAGCAGGAATTACCTGCTGAATAACAGGTTGCGGTTTGGTTGCCGCATCAGGATCCCAGAGGCTGCTGGGATATTTATTTTCGCAGTTAAATAAAAACGCTGCTGTAGCCAGAAATAGTAGTGATAGAAAAACAATGTTAAAGCGTTTCATAATTACTTCTCCTTTCAAGTAACTATAATGTTAGGATCAGATTTTATACATTTTATTTTATTATATTTTTGCATCTATTCAGGCAGATGTTATTGCCACAAAGGCAGCAAGCCTCGAAGTCACACCAAGATGTCTTTTTTTCTACTCAATTTTTTGGTGCCAAATTCCATAGCTTTTCATCAAACCAAATCCAGCTTTTCTGAATGGAATAATTTAGAAATTCCTTCTTCTTTGTTTCTCTTGGTGCCTTTGAGCCTTTTTAGCTGAATTGTTACATATTTTTTTTCAGCTTAAACAAACAATCATCGAATGATAACAAATTTTTTATAACGGCTATCCCCTTTAGAATATACCAATTCTCCAGATTCCGGATCCTGGTAATCTTGTGTTACAGTAAAATGGGCGATATAGACGCCGCTGACAACCACCTGCCGTGACGAAGTGATTGAGTTCCATCTTTCGTCGCCGCTACCGTCAGCATGATGAATGGTGTGAATTAAATCGCCGCGTTCAGTATAAATTCGAATAATACAATGCCCGGGGATGTTTAAGAACATAATCTTGTCGGGCTCGCCGGGATATTGAAAATCTTTTGCCCGAATGTTAAACGGATTGGGAACGATGCGAATGTTGTCAAGGCTCGAACCAGCCTGTCGTCGCAACGATGCCGGCTCAGTGGTTTTGGTGTAAAAACGACTGCTATGAAGTGGTCCGGTCGGATTAAGTTCGCCGGATGCATTGTTGCTACCGTCATTGTAAGCGATGATATAATAATAATAGGCATAACCGCGAACCGCAGAAATATCCTCATAACTGGTGATACCCGGTCCACATTGATAAATCTGGTCATAGGTGGTATCCGGTTTGCCCACAGCGCGGAAAATTTTATAACCGGCAAAATCAGCGTCATCTTCAGAAGGACTTTTTGTCCATTGCAAGAAGATTCTGTCCCCGCCGGATGTCACTTCAAAGATTGGCGGCGGTAACGGCGGCTGAGGAATGTTAAAGCCTGAATCATAGTTTCGTTTGGCACGGCTGAAAGTCAACAGAATCGAATCTTTTCCGGTATAAACCCAGGAATTTTTAAAAACATTTTTATCCTCGGTCGTAGCGCCATCTGGCAGATCAAACGGGCCTTTATCGGCTGGATTTTGATAAGCCTTTAACCAGCGTGCCCCGATTTGTTCGCACATTTGCCGGCTCAAGCCGTTGACGGCTTCAACCTCAACAATGGTAACGCTTTCACCCGGTTCTAGATCAAACGGCCCATAGCAGATCCAGACATTGGTGCCGCCGCCGTCATTGTGAACGGTGAACGGATCCGGATTGGTGGACAGATAGGACTCGTCGAAGCGGTCAGTTCCGCCGGCGCCGCGATAAGGAATGCCACTTAACATGTCATAAACCAGTTTCATGTTGTCTTCATACGGCGGCGACATGTCGCCCAGACTGGGGTAGGTGTCGCCGGCATGCCAGCCCCACGCTGTCGGTTGATTAACATCGTCGCTGTGATCAGCGGCGCTTTTATCGACGTGCAAGATGGCGATACCCGCATGTTGAGGCGCAGTCAAACGACCGGTTCCTTTGATGGCGGGTCCGCCGATGTTATCAAACGCATTGGTGGAAGCCTGACCGGCCCAGGAAAAACCACAGCGAATCCAGTCCACGATTGGGTTGTCTTCAGTGATAGTATCATTGGCGTGTTCCGTGTAATTTTCACCGCGTTTGCTAACCCAGGAATGCTTGCCCCACTGCTGGGGTCCGCCGATTTGAAATGCGCCTTCGCGACAGACGCTGTAACGGATTCCCCAACCGATGCGGACGCCTTTTAATGTTTGATTCAGTTCGATTTTATCATCGTAATTTACATTCCCGGTGTTGGTGAGGGTAAACTCTTTGATAAAGTAATTATCGTGGTATTGTTGACTGAAAGCGTAAATTTTTCGCGTCTGCGTTAATCCCATGGAAGTGTTGACCACATTGGTAACCACGCGGTCGGCAATCTGATCCGGGTCATATTCATCAATGTCTCCGAGATAAATCGCACTGATGTCGTTGCCGTCCACATAGATAGTCGGCGGCTTAAATTTCGCAGTTTGTTTTAACTCCACCGGGAACAACGACACGCCGACATACTCGTCGCGGGCAAAATAGATAGCGTAAGTTTCATAATGCTTTCCCTCAACATGGGTGAAGTCTTGTGTCGCTATCCAGGCGCGTTTGATTACTGCATTGTCTTGATAGAGATAATCCGCGGGCCAGACCAATCCTTCATAGTATGAATTGTTCCAGGCTCTTTCCGAGCCATAGGCCGAGAAAAAATTTTGCAGGCTGCCGATTCGGATGTACCTTTTTTCGGTTGATTCAACCTGAGCAAAAATAACATTCCCGAAGATTAAAGACAACAAGAAAAAGATAACACATAACCGGATCAAGTGAACGCGATAATAGTAAATTGTAATTTTCACCTGGTTATCCTTTGTTTAGTTTATAGTTAAAAATTAATGGTCAAGCCGAAAGTAAATTGACGGGGATACAAAAACGCCAATGACTGGATATTCGGCATATCTATGTACGACTTCTTTGCCTTCCGCTCGTTGTTTCTGGCTGTTATCTCGGGATCGTTGTCAGGATTCGGCTCCAACGGGTCGTATGCTACGCCAACCGGCCGATATTCTCCGACGCGGTCATTACCACGTTCATCGCCATCCTCCCAGGAAAAGTTGAGCGATGCCAAATAATCCTGATAATCACGATTGTCAGCAAACCCGGTATAATTGACCCATTCAAACAAGCCGGCTGCCAGATATTTATAGTTGAAGACATTTTGAACATCCATATAAAGCTGGAGTTGATATTGTTTAATATTAATAATTTTAGCTAACCGCAAGTTCACGTTATGCCAGTCCTTCCATTGGACATTATCCACCAGTCCCGGAACATTGTTCGGATTATAAGTTTCGTAACGTCCGGTCTTCCATTCCGCTAAAACATTCAAATTCCAGCCTCCCAGCGGATGCAGTCCCATCCAGATTGGTCCATAATTATCCGGGGAGTGGAGGTCAATGTTGCCGCGAGCAAATGGCCGCGGTTGTGGTTTTGATTGGTACGGGTTCAACCGTTCATAAGCGCGTTGTTCATTCGGATTTTCATAATACCGCATGAGTCCGAAATACCCCGATGTGCGAACGTCATAAGTGTAGTTAATAAATCCGCTCACCCATCTGCCAAATTGTTTGGTCATGGTAATTTCAAAACCCCGGATATCGGCGTAATTGTTATTATCAGCAATGCTGTATTGGACTGTGCTGTTGACATTTTGATAATAAATCCAGCCGATTTGATTGGTAACATCTTTATAATAAGCAGCGATGTTAAGCAAAAACATATCTAACAAATTCTGCGAAAATCCCAGTTCATACGCAACCGTCTTTTCCAGATTTAAATCGGGATTGCCAATTGACGTTACCAGTCCGTTCGATTCACGTTGCAGCCGGAAGCGATTCGATGAAGCCGGCTCAGACCGAAAGTGACCATAATTAAAATACAATTTAGAATTGTCTGTTATCGGATGGGAAATTCCCAGCCGGGGGCTCCAATTTATTTCAGCTTTGGTTTTCTCGGTTGGGATGACCTGTTCGATTCTGTTGCCATAACCGGCGCCGAAGTATTTGTCGAATTGATCAAGTTTATATTTTACAGAATTGGCATCGTAATAATCCATTCTGAGTCCAATGTTGGCAATAAATCCTCTGATTTCGAGTTTGTCCTGCGCATATATCCCAATTCGATAGGGAAAGACGTGATATTTTTGAGTTCGGGTCCAGGTCGCCATGGAGGGGCTATAGGTTTCCGATCTGATATTGAGGTCGTTATAAACAAACTCAATGCCGGCTTTAACCTGGTTGGTTGGGTTGATTTGGCTGGTGATATCAAACTTCAGCGAACTGGTTGCATTGGTAGTACTGTCTCTGCCAAGGTTCATCCATCCGCCCATACTCATGCCTTCGATACCCGGCACGCCGTATCCCCAATAACCGTATGGCGCTTCGTCCACAAAAAAACCGGGCATGATCTCAAATTTTCGGGTGGTGTCCCGTTCGCTCATCTGGTAGCTGTCATATCGGCTGCGCTTGTTCTGAACGCTAATCTCGTAAAATGTTTTCGGCGATAGCACATGCGTCAATTTTGCGCCGATCATGCTTCGATAAATTGTTGTTGGGCTATAATATCCGGGCATATAGATCACGCTGCTTCCACTGCCGGACCCGACCAAATTAGCGACTTCTTCCTGGCCGCGAAGCACCCGGCCGGTGGGGGTAGTGGTCCAACTGTAAGGAGAAACCGAATAAATTTCACCGTAGAGCCCAATCACGGATAATTTCATCGATGATGAAAGGTCGGCGGTCAATTTTAATTGGGTGTTATGGTCGGAATAACTGTCTCTGGAGAGCGGAAATACAAACATCTCCCGCTCCCGGAAGTGGGACAGATGGAAGCGGAGGTCGCCAAGTTTTTTGCTAATAAAGGGTACCGGACCACCGACACCAAGATCAATCACATAATCCGGTTTCTTGATATCACCTTGCCGGCGACGCTGCCATTTAAACAATTTTTGTGCGCCCTCCGGAGTCAGGTCATTATCCGGATTGCCATCGCGCAACGTGGCAAAGGAAACCGCGTTCCAGCCTTCAAATTGGGGATATTGCCGCTGAGTATGAGGGTCCCAATTGCTGGTTCCTGTCCAGCACACTTCCGGATCCAGGTATGGTCTGTTAAAATAAGAATACGGGTCGTAAATAGATTTTCCGAAATTTTTCTTCGCAGCCGGACTATAACGGGTCGTTAAGGTTGCGCTATAACGGTTTGTTTTCCCGTCTTTGGTTACGACGTTGATCAAGCCGGATCGCAAATTCCCATATTCAGCATTAAAACCGCCAGTCTGAATTTGGATTTCCTGAATTGCGCTCAGGCTTAAAGTTGAATAGGGAATGTTCGAACGTTCGTCATTGAGCGATAAACCGTCGAGCATAAAAACCGTCTGATTGGGTCCGCCGCCGCGAACTCGAATCCCCTCACGGTCTTTTTCAATGCCTGCCTGAAGTGTGAGAACCTGTTGCACGTTTTGCACCGGCAGACTTTCGATGGTTTCAGCCATGATGTTCATCTGGCTGTTGGAAATATCTTTAATAACCAACGGCCGTTCGGCAACAACCACAACTTCTTCGCCAACCAACACTTGCTGTCGTAGCTGGGCGTCAATTGAGGTGGTGATGTCAATCGAGACGCGGACATTTTGAACGCGGACTTCAGCGTAGCCCATCATTGAAAACTTCATTCGGTAAGTTCCCGGTGGAACGTTCAAAATGACATAATTGCCGTTAATATCAGTTGCTGCGCCCAGTGATGTACCTTCGATAACTACGTTCACACCGGGAAGAGGTTGAGCAGTTTCGCCGTCAGTCACTGTGCCGGCAATTTTACCAACCACGCCGGCGTACAAAGAAAATGACGAACACATCATCAAACAGATGAGGACGAAAGCTATCTTTCGCATTTGATTTAATTCCTCTATGTTTTATTTTGATTGACTGAATATTTAAAATTCAAACTTGAATGTGACGCGATTAATGTCATCAAAAACTTTATACGGCACATAAGAATAATCAACCGCCAGTCCGAATAATTTAAAACCGATTCCATAGGTAAAATCATATTCATCCTGCGAGCTAATATAACCACCGCGCAGTGATATTATATCCATGAATACATATTCCCCGCCAATGTTTAAATATTCCGAATAGGAGCGGGGGTGCACAGCATCTAACGAGATGAACAAAGAATGATCCCGCTGATCTGCGCCAATTAGATCGAATGCATTCATGGATACGCCGATTTTAAAAGTTAACGGTAATTGAAACCCTTCTTTTTCGTATTTTACTTCTTGAGAGAAGTTACGAACGGTCATTCCAAAAATCAAACTTTTAAAACCAGTTCGATAGATGGTGCCAAAATCGAAAGCCAGTAAATCCAGATCGTATTGTTTGGTTTCCATCAGCGTGTCGTCCTCAGTATAAACCGGAGCGAAACTGCTGCCCAGATCATGATAAACGTATTTGATGGTACCGCCGACAGAAAAACGATCGGTTAATTGCCTGGCGTAGCTCAACCCGAACATGTGTGCATTGGGTTGGGGATTTCCGATTAATTCGCCAATGTCTTCAAAGCCCTGTTCGTTTTGCGCTACCTGAGTCCATTCGAACTCGCCGTAATCCACAGACAGAAAGCTAATACCGAGTACTCCGTAACGGCCACGATCATAGCTAAGGGCAAGCGTTCCGGCGTTATATTTGATGTCAGCAATCCAGGTCATGGAGCTGAATGACATATCAGCGAACGAATTAATTGACGCCATCCCTGCCGGGTTGTAGAAAATGGCGCTGGAAGTCTGATCAATGGTGGTGAATGCTTCACCCATTCCGGTTGCTCTGGCGTCTATCCCAACGCTTAAAAATTGAAAGCCCGTTTGTGCTAATTTTACTTGCCCAAAAACAGTTGGACTTAAAAGGAATAAACTGAGAGCGGCAAATAACATGATTGTTGAAAATTTTCTCATTTTAGTTCTCCTTTAAACTAAAAATTATCTGCAAAAGATTTGGAATAATTAACGAATGACGATGAATTTTTTTATTTCTTTTTCACCCTTTTCATATAGCAATTCGCCGGTTGTCGGGTGAACATAATCTCTGGTGACTTCAAAGACAACTATATAAACACCGCTGACCACGACCTGGCCATGTTCGGTGGTTGAATTCCATGATTCATCACCGCTGCCGTCGTCGTGAATAATGGTTTTAATCAAATCCCCGCGTTCAGTGTAAATTCGAATGATACACTCCGCCGGGATGTTTAGGAACATAATTTTTTCAGGTTCGCCCGGATATTGAAAATCTCGCGAACGTACATTGAATGGATTGGGAACGACGCGAATGTTGGACAGCGCTTCACCAGCCTGTCGGCGCAGAAACGATGGTTCAATGGTTCGGGTCCAAAACATACTGCTTTCCAACTCTCCTGACGGATTTGCCGGAGAACCAACGTTTTTGCTTCCGTCATCAAACGAGGTGAGGTAGTAATAATAAGAATAGCCGCGGACTGCCGATGTATCATCATAACTGTTCACGATTGTCGGGTGATTGGTGTTTTTTCCGCAGGCAAAGATCTGAGTGTAGGTTGTGTCGTATTTTGCAACGGCGCGATACACACGATAGCCGGCAAAACCGGGATGAGCTTCCGCATTGTTGCTCCAGCTGAGCCGGATTCGATCACCGCCGGAATTGACGTCAAAGACATTGGGTGGTGGCGGAGGCATGGGAATTTCAAAGTTCAGATTGAAGTTTCTTCTGGAGCGACCAAACGTTTTAAACAGTGAGTCCATACCGGTCATGACCCAGCTATTCTTGTAAACATCCTTGTCGGTTGTGGTTGAACCGTCTGGCAATGTATATGGTGAATTCCCTTTGATCCAATTACGTCCGATCTCTTCGCAGAGCTGACGGTTGAGTCCGTTGACGCCTTCTGCGATAACCAACCGGATGCTGTCTCCGGGACCCAGGGTGTAAGGTCCATAGCCGTTCATGTTGGAAAAGCCGCCTGGTGTACCTTCCAGTTGGTCCGGGAAACCATTTCCCACCAATTCATCGTGGCGCGGAAGGCGATGACCGCGAGTGACCCATTTCCATTCTTCGGACATTCTGGCAGCGTCAAATTGATCATTGGGGCGTGTCGGCGGATCGTCAGATTGCTGAAAGGTTGTGGTGGTCGGTTGTTGCGGATCATCACTTTTATCAGTCGCGGAAACATCTGCGTGCAAAGTGACATTGCCAACAAACTGCGGTCCCGAAAGGCGACCTGATTTGTAACGCACATCCGGATAGCCGAGCAAGTCGTAAGTTGCGCTCGAATGCCGTCCGGCCCAGGCAAGTTGACATCGCAGCGAATCGGCAGCCGGATCGCCATTGAGCCAATCTTCATAGTCGCCATTATAAGTAAAACCAGCGACGCTGTATTCTTTTTTCGCCTCTCCGCGAGAAGTTAGCATCTGGCTGATCCCCCAGCGTGGCGAATTTAAACCGGTCCAGGTTGCCCCTTCACGACTGACCGCATATCGGTACTGAAAAAAGAAATAGACATTTTCCAAGGTCTGATTCGGTTTTTCGATTTCAGCATCTTTGTCAACATTTCCGGTGTTCTTAAAAATATATTCATAAATGAAATAGTTATCGTGATGCTGCTGGGCCCAGGCATAAATTTTTCGCGTCATGGTTACGCCAATGGAGGTGTTCACTACGTTGTAAAGCAGCCGGTCAGAAAAAAGATCCGGGTCTATTTCTTCAACGATATCCGACCACATCAGTTCAGAGCCCGGTGTTCCGTCAACATAAACCAGAGGATGGTTGAAACGTCCTATCATTTTGAATTCGATGGGCATAAACTCCCTTTCGGTATCCCAACCTCGAGGGCCGACATGAACGACTTTGTAGGGATAAAAATTACCACCGTATTGGCTGGCGTCAGTATAATTGGAGGTGGCAATCCAGAGGGCTTTCGCAGCCTGAGAATCCATATCCCGATATTGTGCAGGCCATTCTAAACCAGCCTGTTGAATTTTTAAATAGCCGTGCTCGGGTTCGCAGCCATCTGCCCGATACCAATTGTGGAGAGATCCGATGTTGATTTGTTTGACCTCCTGAGCCTGTATTTGCGTCAGACCGGCGCAGAGAAAAATAGCAACGAAAAGGGATAGTAGGAATTTCCTGTTTAAGAGACTTTTTTTTGTTTTCATACTCTTTTCATGGCTTTGTTAGTTGTAACAGTCGATTATTTAATTATTTTTTTTTAACTACGATGTTTTCAATTATCGAATGATAATAAATTTCCGAATTTCTTTTTCTCCTTTTTCATAGAGCAATTCACCGGTAGTTGGGTGAATATAATCTCTGGTAACTTCAAACACGGCAATGTAAACGCCACTTACCACCACCTGTCCATATTCGGTGGTCGAGTTCCATGTTTCGTCGCCGCTGCCGTCGTCGTGAATAATTGTCTTTATCAAATCCCCGCGTTCGGTGTAGATGCGAATGATACATTCCGCCGGAATGTTAAGAAACATAATTTTATCCGGTTCGCCGGGATACTGAAAATCTCGCGATCGGACGTTAAAGGGATTGGGCACCACGCGGATGGATGACAGCGCTTCGCCCGCCTGCCGGCGCAAAAACGCCGGTTCAATGGTTCGGGTCCAGAACATGCTGCTTTCCAGCTCTCCCGAAGGATTGGTTGGAGAACCAACGTTATTACTGCCATCATCAAACGATGTGATGTAATAATAATAAGAATAGCCGCGGAAGGCAGATGTGTCGTCATAACTGTTGACGATTGTTGGATGATTGGTGTTTTTTCCGCAGGCAAAGATCTGGGTGTAGGTTGTATCGTATTTTGCCACTGCCCGATAAACCCGATATCCGGCAAAACCCGGCCATGATTCAGCTTTAGTGTCCCATGTCAAACGGATGCGGTCTCCACCGGAGGTGACCTCAAAAAGGCTCGGGGGCGGCGGAGGAAGCGGAATTTGAAAATCATTGGTAAAATTGCGCCGTGCCCGGCTGAATGTTTTAAACAGCGAATCTTTTCCGGTCATCACCCATGCGTTCTTGAATACATTTTCGTCTGTTGTGCTAGATCCGTCAGGTAGCGTATATGGCGAATTTTTTTTGATCCAGTCGCGTCCGATGGATTCACATAATTCGCGGTTCAATCCGTCAACACCTTCAGCCACCACAATGCGTATGCTTTCACCTGGACCTAATGTATAAGGACCATAACCGTTCATGTTTGAAAAGCCGCCTGGGGTACCTTCCAATTGATCCGGGAAACCATCAGCGACCAATTCATCGTGGCGCGGTAGTCGGTGACCGCGGGTGATCCATTTCCACTCTTCTGCCATTCTTGAGGCGTCGAATTGGTCGTTGGGACGAGTCGGCGGATCATCTGACTGCTGATAGGAGGTTGTTGTCGGTTGCAGCGGGTCATCACTTTTGTCGGTTGCTGATTTGTCCGCATGGAGCGTGATGACGCCGATAAACTGAGGCCCCTGAAGCCTTCCGGTTTTTTTTGCAACATCGGGATAGCCGATCAGGTCATAAGTCGCGGAAGAATGCCTGCCTGCCCAGGAAAATTGGCAACGCATCGAATCTGCATCCGGATCGCCGGCAAGCCAGTCCTCGTAATCGCCGAAGTAGGTGTAATTGCCAAAGCTGTAACTTTCTTTGGCTTCACCGCGTTTGCTGAGCATGGCATTGATTCCCCAGCGCGGAGAATTTAAACCGGTTCCGTCGGCACCTTCGCGGCTGACAGCGTAGCGATAGTGGAAATAGAAATATACATTTTCTAAAGTTTGATTCGGTTTTTCAATCTCGTCATCTTTATCCACATTCCCGGTATTGGTGAATTCATATTCGGTAATAAAATAATTGTCATGATATTGTTGAGCCCAGGCGTAAACCTTACGCGTTAGTGTGATACCAAGTGAAGTGTTGACGACGTTATATAGCATCCGGTGGCTTGGAAGCGATTCATCAATTTCATCCATATTGTCATCCCACATCAGTTCAGAGCCGGTGACGCCGTCGACATACACTTTAGGGTGATCAAATTTGCCGATGGCGCGAAATTCGATGGGGATAAACTCCCGGTTAACGTCCCAGCCGCGAGGCCCCACATGTACAACCTTTATTGGGTAAAAGTTACCCCCATATTGAGCGGCATCGGTAAAATTCGTGGTTCCGATCCAGAGCGCCTTTGCCGCGATATTGTCCTGCTTCTGATACTGGGCCGGCCAGCGCATACCATCCTGCTGATCAGACTGCAGCCCGGTGCGACCCACTTCAGGTTCACAGCCGTCCGCACGGAACCACTGATGCAGACTACCAATTTTTAGCCATTTAACCTCCTGGGCTGATGACATATTGGGCTGTATGACCAGGACAATTACACATGTTATTAAAAACAGTGTCATCATCCTGAATGTTTCAGTAGTTATTTTCATCTTGACCTCTGTTTTTGAATTGGTTCAGTCTCTTCATTTATATATGACTGCAAGGTGCATTAAAAGTTGATTTGAATACCAAAATAAATATCTCGCGGATTTAAATAATAGAGCCATTTCAGATTTGGATTGTCAATGTAAGATTTGCTATCACGCCGTTGTTGATTGCGCGCAGCGATTTCCGGGTCATTGTCGGGATTTGGCTCCAGCGGGTCATAAGCGACATTTTCCGGTCTCAAGTCGCCGATTTTGTCGTTCCCAAACTCTGTGTATCCCAATGGCTTGCCAATATTTTCAGGCCAGAGTAAGGAATCAAAATAATCGCGATAGTCATTTCCATCAGCGAAACAATACGACGAGAATATCTTGTTGTTAAACACATTGCTGATGTCCATGAAAAATTCAAGGTTATAGTTGCCGAGTTTAATATTTTTGCTAATTTTCATATCAACATTGAAGTAATTAGGCCATTGCACGTTGTATTGAATACCGGGAAGACTGACACCGCGCGTCCAGGTAGAGTAAGCGCCTTCTCTCCAGAAGACACGCAAACTCATCAGCCAATCTCCCAACAGATGTCTGCCAAAATATGTGGGTCCAAAATCGACCGGGGAGTGAAAAATAAGATTGGTTTTAAAATAGGGCCTGGGCAATGGTTTTTCCTGATAGATAATGTTTCGATCATAATCGCGCTGTTCCGCCGGATTTTCATAGTAACGAAGCTTGCCGAAATAGCCGGATGTGTTGACCTGATAAGTGTAGTTGACCATTCCGTAAATCCATCTGCCGAACAATCGTTCCAGTGTTATTTCAAAGCCGCGAATGTCCTCATAAAAATTGTCGTGCGCTTTGATGTAGTTGACTTTAGCGTCCGCGCTGATGTAGCGCACCCAGTTGGGTTGAAACATCTCATTTTTATAATAAGTGGACATACGTAACAGGAATTGATTGAGGATGTTGTGCTCATAACCCAACTCATAAGCAATAGTGCGGCTTGGCGTGTTGTTGGGATTTCCGATTTGAGAAACGCTGCCTTCGGTCACGCGCTGTAGTGTATAGAGACGTTGAGCTTCGGGCATGGAGCGATAGTGGCCATAGTTGAAAAAGAGTTTTGAATCATCAGTAATCGGATGCGATATGCCAAGTCGCGGGCTGAAATAATATAAGTGTTTGGTGGGTTTTTTCGTCAATTCATCTTCGACTTCAGAGGTATAGCTGCTGCTGAAGAAAGAGCGATCGTACCAAAAATCTTCGTTATCGATGTCATACCAATCGCCGCCAGCATGAACATAATCCATGCGAACGCCGACATTGGCTATCATTCCCCTGAATTCTAATTTGTCGGTAATAAAAGCAGCCCCGCGTAGCGGATATTTATCCCAGATCGACCAGGGGCGCCCGGATGGTAATGTCAAATCAATACCGCCATATTCAACATTATGTTCGTTATAAATAAATTCCAATCCGGCTTTGACCTGGTTGCTTTCATTGACCTGACTGGTTAAATTCAATTTAGCAGTGGTGGTAAATATTTCACTGTAATCGCGCGAGTTGCTCATGCCGACTCCCATTCTGAGCCCATCAATACCTGAGCTTGGGTAGGGCATGTATCCGTAGGGCGCTTCATCCAGCCAATAATTGTTACCGATTTTTACAATTTTAGTGGTATCGCGCAGCGCATTCGGTCGCGTGCGGTAAATATTGCCGATACGTTCCAGATTCAATTCATAAAAGGTCCTGGAGCTTTTGACAAAGGTTAATTTCGCTGAAGCCATGTGCCGGTAAATCTGAGTCGGACACCAATAGTCGTTTCCATACATGATACCGGTAATATAGCTCCGCTGTCCCAATTGACTGGCGATGCCGGAGACGCCGCGAAAATAGCCGGGAAGTCCGACGTTGTTGCTGTTAACGGCATGGATTTCTCCGTACATGCCACTTAATGTGAGCTTTATTGAAGGTGTAATGTTCGAAGTTAATTTTAACTGGGTGACATTGTCGTCATAAGAATCCCGGGAAAGCGGAATCAAGTAGGCATCCTGTTCCTGGCGGTAAGATAAATAAAAACGAAGACCGCCCAACATTTCGCTGATAAGTGGAACGGGACCGCCAAAGCCAGCATCAATAATGTAGTCGGGAATTTTAATGTCCCCTTGTTTGCGGTGTTGATATTTATAGACGCGTTGCGCAGCCTCCGGTGTGAGATCGTTGTTCGGATCATCATCCTGCAATGTTCTTTCAGCAACAGCATTCCACCCCTCGAATCGCGGATATTGCCGTTGGGTGTGCTCGTCCCAATAGGTTCGAACCCCATCGCCATTGTAGTCGGTGAACGGTTCGCCTTCATCCCAAACGCCATTTCCATTTAAATCGACAAACGGTTCGCCAGCCTCAGTCCCGGTCCAACATACCGCATCATCCAGGAACGGGCGGTTCCAATAGGACATGGGGTCATATCCTGATGGCCCAAAATGTTTCTGGGCAGGAGGGCTATAACGCAACGACATGGTGGCGCTGTATCTATTGCGATCTCCCTCTTTGGTCACCACATTGATCATTCCCGAACGAAGGTTGCCATGTTCTGCAGTAAATCCACCAGTTTGCACCTGGATGTCCTGAATTGCGCTCAAACTGACGGCAGTATAGGGTTGGTTGGTTCGCTCATCGCGCATTGTAAAACCATCCATGATAAAAGCTGTTTCCGAAATATCACCGCCACGAATACTCATCCCGAGCACACCGGCTTGAATGCCGACGACCTGTTCGATGTTTTGAACCGGCAGAGCTGCGATGGTTTCAGACTGAATGTTAGCAATGTTTGCTGAAACATCGGTTTGGACCACCGGGCGCTCGGCAACGATAGTGACTTCTTCGCCCATCAGAACTTCGGTTTTTAATTTGAAATCAATGGTGGTGGTAAGATCGATGTTCACGCGTACGTTTTGGATGTTCATTGTTGCATAACCCATCATTGAAGCTCGCAGTGAGTAAACACCGGGGGGAACGTTCAAGATCACATAGTAGCCTTCCAGATTTGTCGCGGCTCCCATGTTGGTGCCCTCGATGATGATGTTGACTCCGGGCAAAGGCTGACCGGTTTCTTCATCAGTTACTCTTCCGCTGATTTTACCTGTAGTGGCAGAGAAAATCAGACTGGAAGCAATTAATAGAATAATCACGATAAGTATTGTAATTCTATCCATATCACAACACTCCTTAAATAAATTATGTAAAATGATTTAAAATATTTAAAAACGATTTATACTTTTTTAGGCTCCAGCCAGAATAGAGTAGTCTTGTATGCAGTTTTTCTAAGAAGAAGAAGGGATCAAGAGATTCCAGATGTTTGTTTGTCGTATTGTCTTTGAATAACATCGCACTCTTAGGGGAAGTTTGGCTTAAATGAAAAATCGTGAATTGATTGATGTTTACAAATCAGGTTCTGCCTG
The DNA here is from genome assembly GCA_011046315.1 of bacterium. GTDB lineage: Bacteria > Zhuqueibacterota > Zhuqueibacteria > Thermofontimicrobiales > Thermofontimicrobiaceae > Kaytiofontadaptatus. The sequence goes on along the minus strand of DSAU01000551.1, from coordinate 3,526 downwards.
CTTCCGTTATTTTGTGTTATTAATATAACTAATTTTTAATATATTGTCAAGCTAAATTTTTTGTTTGTTAGATGGCTTTACTAATACAGTGTTGAAAAAACTGCCAGAGGTCACAGCGCAATTTTGATTGACAAGCCAAATATTCGGGTCGCTAATTATTTGTTAAATTTTAGGAACTTAGATTTATTTCTGTGTAAGCCATCTCGCGGTGTATCAAAAAACCGTTGAAACGGCTTTGGATATGTCTACTGTATTCACCATGATGAATCGTAGTGTTTGTTCAAAAGAAAGTTGAACTATCACTACATCCCACCGTAGCGGGATTGTGGTGAAACATTCCAGGGTAGCTATTTAACCTGTTTAATTCATAAATCTTGCCACCAAGGCACCAAGTCACGAATCCCGCCGTGGCGGGAACAAAGTTGTGAAAAAAGCATTCATAAAAAATATTCTGAGTCGATTAATTTCTTTTGCCTGCCAAGCTTTATATTTTCAATATTTTGTGTGCCTTTGTGTCTTCGGGACTTTGTGGCGTATGAATTATTCAGGTTAAAAGCATTAACAGTTTTCCCGGTGATTGCTTACAGCTCTGTCGCAAATTAATTTATCTCAAAAGATTGTTCGCTGATCTCGTCAATATTGGGCTTTCGTTGGTGAAAGTCAGTTGCCTCTTGAAAGGCTTTGGCAAACGATAAAATTTTTCCTTCCTCAAATAGTTTTCCCACGATGCAAAGACTGGTTGGCGTGCCTTCCGCGGAAAATCCGTTGGGCAGCACCACAGCCGGATGCCCGGTCAGGTTGGTGAGCAATAGGTTATTTCCTTTCCATGATGGCGCGATGTATATGTCCACTTGCCGGAAAATTTCTTCCATTTTTTGCATGAGAACAGTTCGCATCCGGTTGGCGTTAATATATTCAACGGCCGGGATGAATCGGGATGAACGAAACAGGTTAGGCCATGCACCGCGATCCTGGCGGGTGAGCAGGTCATCGCGATTGGATCGGGTCAACTCGTCAAATGCAGCCGCTGCTTCTGCAGATAGGATTATTGATAAAGAAGAGACCGGCAAATCCGGCAGCTCAATCGGGATGAGATTGATGCCCATTTTTTTGATGGTTTCCAGCGCCAGAGAATCGGTCTTTTTAAAAGGGTAATCGCTGTCAAAATCATTTTTCAAATATCCAATCCGGTAATTTTTCAAGTTAAAATGTGGATCAAAGTTAAATGGGATGTCATAGACTGTCAGATCTTTACCATCGGGTCCGAGAATTGCATTCATTACAATTGCACAATCCTCAGCGTTCCGACCAATCGGACCCAGTTTATCCATGGTCCAGCTCAAGGCCATGGCGCCGTAACGGCTTACTCTGCCGAAGGTTGGTCGCAGTCCGGTCACTCCACAAACTGTACTGGGAGAGACGATCGATCCCCATGTTTCTGAGCCGATGGCGAAAGGAACCAATCCGGCAGAAACCGCCGCAGCGGGCCCCGCTGATGAGCCGCTGGAACCCTTGTTGATGTCCCATGGGTTTCTGGTCTTTCCACCAAACCATACATCACCCATTGCCAGGGCGCCCAACGTTAGTTTGGCGACAAGGATCGCGCCGGCGTCCTCTAATTTTTTTACCACTGTCGCGTCTTCGTCAATTATTTGATGCTGGTATGGCGTAGCTCCCCAGGTGGTTTTTATGCCTTTTGTTGCCAGCAAATCTTTGGCGCCCCAGGGAATGCCGTGCAGCAAACCGCGATATTTTCCCATGGCGATTTCCTGGTCAGCGCGGCGGGCTTGTTCCAATGCCAGCTCTTCTGTCAGAGTGATGGTACATTCCAACCTGGGACCAAATTTTTTTAACCGCCTCAGATACATCTCTGTTAGTTGGACTGATGTTATTTGTCGAGTTCGGATGTAGTGAGCTAATACAGGAATCGGCGCAAATGCTAAAGAGTTTATTTCCGGCCGCAACGGAAGATTCTCCGGTTCTGTTATTTCAAAACTTCCCAACTGCGGGTTCAACAGCACGCCAGGAACAAATGGGCTAAAAAGGATCGCCGGCGCTACCATATTATCCAATGGATGTTCGTGTATTTTTTGATAACGTGCAAGGTTCTGTTGCAGGTTTTCCATCATGAGCTGTCTTTCCGATGAAGAAAATTGCAAACCCACTATTTTTTCAGCCGCTGCGATGTGGTATTTGGTAATATTTTCACCGCCCCGCATGAAATACAAATTCAATGCGATGCTGACGCAAAAAATGACAATTGCCAGTGCGATCAGTATCAGACGAATTGATTGCTTGATTGGTTTCATCAGTTTAATCTCCTGGTATTTGATGGTATTTTTGAAAAAACCACACAATAGTTGTAAATTCTTGTTATGTGCTGAACCATTGCGTGTAAATTTCCGGTCTTCTGTCCTTGAGGAAATGACGTCTGGCATGCGAAACAGAAGTTTGAGCCAGATCAATTTCGCAGATCAGAAGCGCGTCTTTGCCAGCAGACGCTTGAGCCAGGATTTTTCCATCCGGTGCGGTAATAAAAGATTTGCCTTCAAATTCGACACAATCTTCTTTGCCCACCCGGTTACACAACGCGGTAAAATAGCCGTTTTGAAAACCAGCCACCTGCATTTCTGCCTCAAACAATCCCTGGGGCCATTCCCCAACTGCGCCAGCTTGTGGTACAACAACCAATTCAGCACCTTGCAATCCAAGAGCGCGCATGTATTCAGGAAAGTGACGGTCGTAGCAGATCGCAACACCAATTTTTCCGTATGTGGTATCATAGACCAATGTTTCAGCTCGTCCGGGCGCGTAATATCCCTGTTCATGAAAACAAGGTCCCTCCATTATATGAGCCATTCGGGTGACACCGATGATGTTGCCGTCGCTGTCAATAACCGGAGAGGCGTCAAATGTTTGTTCGTTTTTCAATTCAAACAGATTCAGGACAACAACTTTTTTCCAGCGTCGGGCAAGTTGGGAAAAGATGTCGGTAGTCGGTCCGGGAATTGGTTCTGCCAAATCGGTGATATTTCCAGTTGCCGGGCGTTGCGGATAAAACCAGCTAAATGCCAGTTCGGCAAATACGACGAGTTGTGCACCGCTGCGAGCTGCTGTTTCGAATGTTTTGATTGCGCGCTGAATATTTAGAGCCTTGTCTTGAGTTGCGTGCTGTTGGATAAGCGCAAGCGTTAATTTTCTCTCCATCGGCAAAGACCTTAAATTATTCTATGAACAATCTAATTTTTTATTGTTGCTTAAATACGTTTTTGTTTGCAATGTTATAGTTGAAATTTACAGTTCATTGTTCATGGCTATAGCTGATGATAAAGCACCGCCTGAATTATTATTTGGAAATAACTCTCAATTTTATATGTGAATTGTATGACGCGGAACGATAAACTTTGTGTTCAGCTTTTTGGAAATCATCAGCCGAAGCATGATAAATATCGACAAACTTTTGTGGATTTCGGTCAATGACCGGAAACCAACTGCTTTGAATTTGAACCATGATCCGATGCCCCTT